>CAYJOZ010000001.1:0-33825 GCA_964371925.1 uncultured Treponemataceae bacterium
TATTCTCTCATAAATACTTGCAATAAGAGAGTTTATTATTACCAAAGAACCTAAAAACATAATAATAGCCGCAATAAAATTCAGCACAAGTTTTTCTATTTCCATAGTGGTATACAAAGAGCCCATTTGCGTTTTATATGTCTCAATAGCAAAATCGCCATATGTTTTTTTAAGATCTGTAACGATGTTTTCTAATTTACTTTGGTCTTTTATCATCACTAACATCTCTGTTGCGCCATCTTCCATCCGTAAAAGCTTTTGTGCTGTTTGCATATCCATAAATACAGTATTTTTATCAAAGGCGCTCATATTGAAAAAGGCATTTGCAACAATAGGAGTCTTCGTTCCGTTAAGGGCACTATCAATAGTCGTTGCTACAACAAGCGGAGCCTCTCCAATTGGAGTAGTTATTTTGTTTTGTAAATCTTTGCCAAGAACTAGCCCTGTTTCAGAAATACTACCATCAACAATTCTGTCATGTAATCCATATGTATTACTTTCTAAATCAAAACCTATAATTGAAACAGGGGTGCTTTCTTCATTTTGTCCAACAAAACCCCCAAAGCGTACTATTGGAGTTACGCTTTCAATTCTTTCATCTTTAAGCAACGTTTTTTGTATCTCTCTTATTCCAGGAATATATTCATATAGGGGCATAAAGCGTTCTTTTTCCAAAAACTCTTTTGTTGTAATACGAATGTGCCCCGTTTGGTATTTAGCATAACCATCAATCATATGGCTTATCATACCTTCAATAAAAGCTGAAATAAAAACTGTTGCAAGGGCAGACACTATGATAACAAGTGCGGTCAAAAAACTTCTCGACTTATACCGAAGTATATTCTTTAGTGCAAGTTTAAACATTAGCATATTTTAATCCTTATTTTGAATGCATTCTACAATGCTCATTTTTATGCTTTTCCGAGCAGGAAAGTATGAAACCAGCATTGAGAGAAGAGGAATTGCGATTAAAGGGCCAATAAAAAATACTGCATCCCACGAACTTTTCATTACTGGCGGTACATAAAAATCGGCATCAAATACAAAATCTCCACTGCCTGTTGCAGCAAGACTTGCAAAATCGAGTCCAACAGTTGACATAGGAATATTTATCAAAATCCCGAAAGCAACACCAATAAAAGAGCCTATTAAACCTATAAAAAGGCCCTCGTACACAAAAATTCGCATAATTTCACTATCATAAAAACCAAGAGATCTCAAGGTTCCCATTGTTTTTCTTTTTTCCCACACACTTATTAATATTGAGTTTGCTAGCCCCAAAAAAGTAATCAAAGCGATTATGCCATAAAAAGGGTACATAAAAGCATTTTTAGTTTCATTTAAAGCTTGCAAGTCCTTTGTTAGCTCATCGAGACCAAGCACTTGAACATTTGGATACATGCTTGCAATTTCATTTTTTATCTGCATAATATTGGATTCTTTTTCCGCGAGAATACTAGTGTATGTTATTTCATTTGTTGCAAGCATTGATTGAAGTTCATAAAGATCTATCATTACACCATTTTTAGAAAACAAAGCATTTGCAGAATTCAAAAGCCCACCAACTTCATACTCTGCAGAAACAAATGCCCCTTCCTCTGTTCTAAAGGTAATGTTCACAAAATCACCTGTTTCAATACCCATATCTTTTGCTATAGAAGATCCCAACCACGCCTTGTCCCCAAGACCCTCTGAAGATGAGGTTTTAATATCAAACACATTATGAACCGTTAATGAATCAACTCCAAATATAATAACATTTAGTGCATCTTCATAATTATCAACTTCGCCGTTTAAACGAATTGTTGACGTATAATTGATACCTTCAATTTCCCTTAATTTTGATTCATCAAAGAAATGCAGGTTTTCGGTTGTATATGGAAAATCTTCATCAAAATTGCTACTTCGAATTTGAATATGTGCGGTATCTTCGTTTATTGTTTCTTCTAAAGAAATAGCATTAAAGCCACTCATAAGTGTTCCGTAAAACACAAAAATGACAACGCCCATTGATAAAACAGCGATTGTTCTAAAGGTGCGTTTTTTTGAACGTAATATATTTTTTACTGCCATTACAAAAAGCATACATTAAGCTCCTTGTGTATTAACAATACGTCCATCTTCCAACGTAAATACTACATCAGAAATTTTAACAACGCGCTCGTCATGGGTTGAAAACAATACGGTTAAGCCTTCTTTTTTGTTTATATCAGAAATAAGTTCTAGTATTTGCATACCATTTACACTATCTAAGTTTGCTGTTGGCTCATCTGCAAGAAGAAGCTTTGGGTTTTTTACCAAAGCGCGTGCTATGGAAACCCTTTGCTGTTGTCCTCCACTCAATTGATTAGGATAAGAATTTTCTTTACCTATAAGACCCACTCGCTCCAATAAAGACATAACCTTGTCGTGTTTATCTTTTTCCTTTTTTTCAAATAGAGCTATAGCCACATTTTCGTATGCTGTTAAAACAGGAATAAGATTGTAACTTTGAAAAATAAACCCTAGATTTTCTCGCCTAAATAATGCAATCTCTTTATTCGTTTTCGAAGACAAAGGCTCGTTATCAATTAATACCTCTCCTTCTGTTGCTCTATCTAGAGCTCCTATAATATTTAATAGCGTTGTCTTCCCTGACCCAGAGGGGCCTATCAAAGATGCGACAAAACCCTTGTCTAAGCCAATACAAATATCAGTAAGTGCTTCAAAAGCTACAGCACCTTCACCATAAATTTTTTTTATACCCTTTGTTTCTAAAAACATATACAGAACCTCTCTCTTTAAAAAGATGCTTTGATTGCAACCAAAATACTTGCGTTTGGTATTCCCGTTTCTAAAGGCGAAAACTCAGTCTTTTCCTCTCCAAAATAAAAGCCCGCTCCTACGTCTAATAATAAGCCATCTGCAAGGCTGTAATTAAGGCCTGGAATAATAACAAAACTTGTGTCAACAAGGCTCACAAGCCCATCAATTGAAAAACTTAAAAACTCATCAAATGAAAAAAGAAGTGATGTATAAGAGTACCACATTGCCTTAAAATAATAATCTCCGTACCTGGTACTATTTACATCCTCAAGATTCTTTGCCCCCAAACTATTGTAATAAAAAGACTGATTAAGCACAAGATTTGAATACCCGATGGGAAAGCTATAATCAAATGCTATATTAGCTTCATGGCTTGTAGAAAATTTTTTTTCTTCTATAAAGACATTATTTATATGAAAAGAGTATGACCCTGTAACTGTCACTAGTGCATCGAGCTTAAAAAAAGCACCCACTACATTAGTATTATTTCCTTTGTATTGATATGCAAGGCCTCCTTCAAAACCACTCGTTCCAAGCACAATTTCACTCCCAGATAAAACATCATCCCAAGTTTCATTCCCACCAATAAAACTTTTTAACTTTCCATATGAGCCAATTGGCACAGAAATAGAAATCAGATTTATTGCAGGTTTTGTTTGAGATGGATCCAAAAGCGAAAAATTTTTATACCATTCCAAGGTGTTAAAAAGAGAAGGGCTCCCAAATGATAGATACTCTTTTCCAAGTGTAAAAGAAAGGGTATCAAAATTTGCTTTTAAATACAGCCTCGCAATATCAAGGTCTAGTGCATAGTTTCCAGCTTTATCCACATAAAGAACAGTCTCTTCCGTTAAACCTGCAAAACCATAATATGTCGTAAGGCGAACATCTGAATACAATCTCCACGTATCGGAACTCCGATAATTCAAATTCAATTTAAGCTGACTTGCATTATCGAAATTAAAAACTTCGTTTTCTACATAAGCAAATGACGTGTTTTCAAAACCTCCTCCTAGTTTCACTTGGGAAGAAAGTCCATTGTAGATAAAAATTATAAGCAAGCAACAAAGAAAAAATCTTTTTTTCATAGTATTATTGCTCCAAGTATGCCCGTGTAAATACATTTCTATTAAATGCGACATCAACTTCTATGCTATTGTAGACAATTACCGTTTTTGAGTCTTTTTTTCGCAAATCTATAACTTCTATTATTGTTGGCATAAAAAGATTTCCTACTGCAATATAATTTTTCATAACAAATTCTTTAACAGCCCTATCTTCACCACGCCCTTTGGCAAACATAACAGACTTTAAAATGTTATAAGAACTTTTATCTATATACAAATCTTGTTTAACATACGTTGCAGTGTTTTCGTCTTTCGCCCGAATCGTTAAGACAAACACTTCATTTTTTTCAAAAACATCTGTTGTAATGGAAATAGGTATATAGTCTGTTTCTAACGACCCTTGGTCGGACATATCATCGTAAGAAATATCACTGCCCATCATACTATCTCGCAAAAGGTGTCCCGATAATTTTAAAACATCTCCTGCATCTGGAATATAAATCCACATATCATTTTCAAGCTTTAAGTAGCGAGTACCATAATCTTGTGCATTCGTATATTCCATGAAGGAAGCATTCAACGAATCATCTAGATAACCGTAAAATTCTTTTGTAAGAGTTCGGCCTCGTGAAAAAATTTCCATTTCTGCTTCAAAACTCATTGTTGAAAAATTTCTCCCAGTATTATTTACTTTTTCGAAAACTTCTTGAGCCGTTTGAGAAAAAGCAAAAGGAAGAACTAAAGAAAAGCAGCATATAATCAAAAATACTTTTTTCATATCTATAGTGTAACTCAATATATATGCATGTGCAAGAACAAAGTTGAACATATTAAGGACTATTTCACTATTTTCACTTGTTTTACACTAGCCAAAATATAGATTCCATGCTATTGTGGGGGTAAGAAAACAATAAAAAGAGGATTGCGTGATTTCTACTGAGTCTGTTGATTTAGGAAAAAAAATATTCTTTCTCAATCCACCATATGACTTCAAAAAACTCATCATTCCAATGTTATCTGATTTGGAATATGAAATCTATATTCTATCAGATTATAAATATGCAAAGGAAGCCCTACGCAATAACCCAGATTCCATTTGTTTCGTTTGTATAGATGGAGAAATTTCTATCGAACATTGGTACAATTTTGTTGTATCCTTTAACAATGATCCTTCTTTATCTAGCATTTTTTTGGGGGTGATGTCTGCCTATGCTGGTGCAAGCGATAGAAATCATTTTTTATTAAACGCTTCTATTCCCGCTGGTTTTATTTCACTTGCCGCAAAAAAAGATGAGCTTGTAAACAAACTTGTAGGAATATTAAAAATAAATAATGCAAAAGGTGTGCGAAAATATGTTCGAGCTGACTGTGCTACAGATGAACTAATCTCTGTGCATTGCGAAGTAAATGATGCTATTTTTCCATTGCACATCGATAATATCAGCAGTGCAGGACTTTTATGTTCTGCCTCGCCAAAAATAGCTGCTTCATTTTCACCAAATATGCTTCTTAAAGAATTTTTTCTTATTTTACGAAAACAAAAAATAAAATGTCATACCGTTGTATTAAAAACATTTATTAGCAATGAAAAACTCTTTATCGTTTTGCTTTTTACAAAAGGTCTTTCATATAATTCAAAAGCGATAATTCAATCATACATTAGATATTTTTTACAAACAACACTTGATCAGACCCTTACAGATGCAAAACCAGATGATACAGATTATTCAAAACTACAAACCGCTGCAATCGGTGCTGAAGGAGAAGACGCTTTCCTCATTTCTGTTGACGAAGAAGAAGTAATATTTGCAGATGAAATAGAAGAAGTCACCTATGCAGATGAATACGACAAAAACGAAACAAGCGAAAAAACATCACCTCTTTTCGGGAATGACGATGAAGAAAGTTTTTTAAACCAAATGAAATATTTAGAAGAGTCTGACATCGACGGAGATATCCAACTAATCGACGACACGGAGTAAATCCCTCACCACTTCACCAGCTATTAAAAGCCCCGCAACAGAAGGCACAAAAGATATGCTTGCCGGTGGTGTTGACTTTATCGGTTCTTCTCTTGAGTATAACACTTTTACCTTTTTTATATGCCTCGCCTTCAACTCTCTTCGCATTACTCGAGCCAAAGGGCAAACGCTAGTTTTTTCAATTTCAGCTATCTCAAAACGGGATGCATCAAGTTTATTCCCTGTTCCCATGCAGCTTATTATGGGAATATTAAACTTCTTTGCTTTTTCGATTAATAAGATTTTAGCACTAACTGTATCAATTGCATCTATTATATAATCGCATTTTGATAAACTAGTATCTAGAGTGTCAGCATTAATTGAATTATAAAAGATAGGAAAAGTTTCAACTACAGCTAAGGGATTTATATCAAGTATTCGTTTTTTTGCACAGTCGGTTTTGAACATACCTAGGCTTGAATGCAATGCGAAAAGCTGCCTATTTAAATTGCTTTCTACAATAACATCATTATCTACTATTACAATATTAAAAATGCCTGCTCTTACAAGTGCTTCTACAACGAAAGATCCTACCCCACCTAAGCCAAATATTGCAACCGTTTTTTTATGTAACATTGCAACAGAGTCTGTCCCTAAAAGTTTTTCACTACGAGAGAATTGCGTTTCAATAACCTTTGCTTCGCCGCCTTGTTTATTTGTGATGTTTTGTTCTTTTTTCATATAGCATTGACCCTTATTTATAATCCTATTTTTTTTGCTACTTGTGGATAACTTGTGAAAAAGTTCTTGCAAATCGTTAATAACCATCAAAAAGTATTTATTATAAAAAATAAATGCATTTCCTAGTGATTATTTTCATTTTGATCCTTGACATCTTTTTATTTTTTTTGTATAACAATGAGCCTAGAAATATCTCATTTTATATAATCTTTAATATTCCTTACAGTTTGTATAAATATTCTCATAATAGCATAAAATATTTATACAAAAACGAACAAAAACCGCATAAAAAACCAATTTTGATATAAAATCAAAAACATACTTCTCTCATCTTAGAATAAAAACAACTACTGTTTTCTGCAACAAATCATACAGGTAACATACCTGTATCATCTTTCGCATTATTAATTATAGCAAAAAATTATAATTTCAACTACTACAATAAAATACAGCTTACCTTGCTTGTGGAAAACTTGTGTATAAAAAAATAAAAACTTCTTTGAAAGAGTGTAACTTTTTTTCAACTTTTATGTTATACTGTTGTAATGGCAACATATATAGCACATAGTGGAACACCGATGCCGTACGGAACAAGCATAAAAAAAGGCGGCGTCAATTTTAGCTTATTTTCTCGAAATGGCACTTCTGTTCGCCTTTCTATTTTTAACGATGAAATAGATGAGGAACCAAGTTTTTCATGTACGCTTGACCCACTGGTAAATCGAACAGGCGATGTTTGGCATGTTTTTATCGAAGGTGCAAAAGCAGGAACCCTTTATCTCTATTCTGTTAACGGGCCATTTAGTCCAGAAAAAGGACATCGCTTTAATATCGAAAATTATCTTTTAGATCCTTATGCAAAAGCTTTGACAAATTCATCTCTATTTAAATTCATTCACCAGAAAACCACAAAAATTACAACACCCACACCATACGGGGCAGAAAAAGAAAAAGCCGTTATGCCAAAGTGTGTTGTTGTTGATGATGAAGCCTTTGATTGGCAGGGCGATAAACCATTAAACTATCCACTTAGAAAGAGTATTTTATATGAAGCTCATTTAAAAGGCTATACACAAAGCGAATCTTCTACAGTAAAGCACAAAGGAACTTATAAAGGCCTTATTGAAAAAATTCCATATTTTAAGGAATTGGGAGTTACAAGCATTGAGCTTTTGCCTTTACAAGAATTTGATGAATTTGAAAACACAAACATTAACCCAAAAACAGGAAAACCATTAACAAACTATTGGGGATATAGTACCATGTCTTTTTTTGCACCAAAAGCTTCTTATAGTTTTGATACAAGAGCAGGCCAGTGTGTCAACGAGTTTAAAGAAATGGTACGTGAAATGCATAAAAATGGATTAGAAATAATATTAGATATTGTTTTTAATCACACAGCAGAAGGTAATGAAAAAGGACCAACCATAAATTTTAAAGGTTTAGACAATTCTATTTATTATATTCTTGAAGATGAGAACAAACAAGGGTATAAAAACTATTCTGGCTGTGGAAACACCTTGAACTGCAATCATCCTGTTGTAAGAACATTTATTATGGATTGTTTACGCTATTGGGTTTGTGAAATGCATGTCGATGGCTTTCGTTTTGATCTAGGTTCAATTTTGGGAAGAGACCAAAACGGAAACCTCATGGAAAATCCACCTATGCTTGAACGAATTGCCGAAGAACCAATATTACGAAACACAAAAATAATTGCAGAGGCATGGGATGCTGGTGGAGCATATCAAGTTGGCTGGTTTCCAGGAGGACGCTGGGCAGAATGGAATGATCGCTTCAGAGACGACATACGACGCTTTTGGAGGGGAGATGAAAACTGTCTAAATGGTGCAGCAACAAGACTCTCAGGAAGCTCAGATTTATATTTGCGTGATGGCCGAAAACCATTTCATTCAATCAACTTTTTAACCAGCCATGATGGTTTCACTCTCAATGATTTAGTAAGCTATAATAAAAAGCATAATGAAGAGAATGGAGAGGAAAACAGAGATGGTTCAGATAATAACCTCAGTTTTAATTATGGATACGAAGGATCTACTTCTAATAAAAGCATAGAGCAAATGCGCGTACGCCAAATAAAAAACTACCTATTAACCTTATTTTTGTCGCAAGGAACACCGATGTTACTTGCAGGTGATGAATTCCGAAACACTCAAAAAGGAAATAATAATACCTATTGCCAAGACAACGAAACTGCTTGGATTGATTGGAATTGTAAAGACAGAAACTCAGAAATTTTCCTATTCACACGAAAGGCTATTGCTTTCCGCATACATCACCCAGCTTTTTGCAGACCAGAATTTTTCCTTGGACAAGATTTATCATACAACAGCCTCTTAGATATAGCATGGTTTGATGAACATGGTGCTATTTTAGATTGGTCAAAAGACAACAAAATTCTTGCTTGCCGCATGGACGGAAGCAAGGCGGATATTCTTAGTGATATAGATGACAATGACTTTTACCTTATGTTAAACCCCACATCCGAAAGTATAATTGTTACAATATCGCCTCCTTCTGTTGGCACAAAATGGCACAGAGCAGTTGATACATCTAAGCAAGCACCTAAAGATTTCCTTGGTCCTGGCGAAGAAGAAATTCTTCCCGCCGACTCTACGTACTCACTTGAAGCACACAGTATGGTTGTTTTATTAAGCAAATAAGCTTGTTTTTATCTAGATAATAGTATATTATAAAAATATAGTCCAAATTTAGGAGTACAAGATGACATTTGATTCTACATCTTTCAAGGAAAGAATAAAAGCTCGACTAAAACGTCAGTACGGAAAAGAAATTCAATCAGCTACAACCCGGCAAATTTACGATGCTAGCGCAGCCTCTATTCAAGAAATGACAATGGATAACTGGATGAAAACAAGAGCCGCTCATGAACAGAAAGGCGTGCGCTCTGTTTATTATTTTTCTGCAGAATTCTTAATGGGAAGAGCATTAGGCAACAACCTCATAAATACATTATTAAAAGAAGGTGTCATTTCTGCTTTACAAGAACTCGGTATCGATTACAATACAATCGAAGACCACGAACCAGACGCAGCACTTGGAAACGGTGGTTTAGGCCGCCTAGCAGCATGTTTTTTAGATTCTCTTGCAACACTCAATTATCCCGCGTATGGATATGGTATAAGATATGAGTATGGTATGTTCGAACAACATATTGAAAATGGATTTCAAGTTGAATATCCTGATAACTGGCTTAGACACAGAGATCCTTGGCAAATTAAAAGAAGTGACCTAGCCGTAGAAGTACGATTTGGTGGAAATGTTGCTGTAGGAAAAACACCAACAGGCGAAAACGCTTTTTCAATAGAAAATGCTGAAATCGTAACTGCTGTACCCTATGATACACCGATTATTGGCTATGACACAAACACCATCAATACATTACGACTATGGAGAGCGTCTTCTCCTAATGGTTTTGATTTGCAACAATTTAATGAAATGCATTATAACCGTTCCGTTGAACGAAAAAATTCAGCAGAAAATATTTCACGGGTTCTTTATCCAAATGACTCAGGAGCTTCTGGCAAGACCCTGCGGTTAAAACAACAGTACTTTTTTTGCTCTGCAAGCTTACAAGACTTATTACGCAGTTATATTTCAGTATATGGTAAAGATTTTTCAAACTTTCCAAAATATCATGTTATTCAATTGAATGACACCCACCCTGTTGTAGCTATACCAGAACTTATGAGACTTTTAATGGATGAGCATTCTGTCGGTTGGGATGATGCATGGAAAATCGCGTCTGAAACATTTGCATACACAAATCATACAATTCTATCTGAAGCACTTGAAAAGTGGCCTATTGATATCTTCCAAGCATTATTACCTCGTATTTATCAAATAATAGAAGAAATAAACAGACGGTTTAATCTTATCTTAATTGAAAAATTCCCTAACGATTACATGCGCCATAATCGTATGAATATCATTGCCAATGGAATGATACATATGGCATGGTTAGCCATTCACACTTGTTTTAGTGTCAATGGAGTTGCAGCACTTCACTCTCAAATTCTTATTGAAAGCGAGCTGAAAGACTGGGCAGAGTTGTATCCAAACAAATTTAACAACAAAACGAATGGAGTTACACAACGCCGTTGGCTTTTAAGTGCAAATCCTCTTTTATCAGATTTTATCACAAAAAGAATTGGAGACGGTTGGCAAAAAGACTTTGCGCTACTAAAAGAATTAGAAAAGTATGCTGACGATGAAGCAAGCTTAAATGAACTCTTAGATATTAAGAAAAAGAACAAACAAACATTTGCTAAGTGGCTTATCGAAACACAAAATGACTTTGTTGATCCAGATTCAATTTTTGACACTCAAATAAAACGATTACATGAGTACAAAAGACAGTTATTAAATGTATTACATATCATATACTTATACAATAAGTTAATTGACGATCCAAATTTTAACCCACCGGCAAGAACGTATCTTTTTGGAGCAAAAGCTGCGTCGGGATATCGTAGAGCAAAGTCAATAATAAAGCTAATAACTTCAATTGCCGATAAAATAAACAATGATCCTCGCGTAAGAGGAAAGCTTCGAGTAGTTTTTGTTCATAACTACAGAGTAACAGCAGCGGAAAAATTGTTTCCTGCATCCGATGTATCTGAGCAAATTTCAACAGCTGGGAAAGAAGCGTCTGGAACAGGTAATATGAAGTTTATGATAAACGGAGCCTTAACACTAGGAACGCTTGATGGAGCCAACATTGAAATTGTAGAAGAAGCAGGAGAAGAGAATGCTTTTATTTTTGGATTAACCGCTCAGGAAATTGCAACTATAGAGCAAGAGCATAGTTATAATCCTCAAAAATACATTCAAGACAATGCTGGGCTCGCAAAAGCTCTTAATCAACTTATTGATGGAACATTTGATTCATCTGGGACTCTTTTTAGAGAACTATATGACTCTCTTGTGTATGGAGTTGAAGGTCAAAGACCAGACACATACTATGTTCTAGCTGATTTTGATGGGTATTGTAAGGCTCAAGAAAAAGTAGCGGAAGCTTACTCAGATAAAATTGGATGGGCAAAGAAAGTTCTTCTTAACATTGCCCATTCTGGAAAATTTTCATCTGATAGAACGATCGAAGACTATGTAGCAGATATTTGGAAACTTAAAAAGATCGATGTTAAATAAAAAGCGTTAAGGCGCAAACATAGGAGAAATAATGAAAAACAAAGGTTTATTAAGTTTAGACTTAGTCACAGAAGAGTTAACACCGCAAGAAAGAATAAAATTACCGTTCTTTATATTGATGTCATTAATAATGACTATAATATTTATCTTTATTGCTGCAGCTTTATTCTTTGTAGGCAGTCCTATTGGGGCAGCCTTAATGGGTTCTGGATTTGTTTTCTTTGTTATCACTTTTAGAAAATTCAAAGTAGGAAAAATAAAAGCAGGAACTTCGCTTTCTACCATTGCCCTTCTTATTGCAGAATCAATTGTAGTTTACTTTCTTTTGTTTGGGCCAAACCCTTATGGAATGTATAGAATTTTAGCTTTTACTCTGTTCCTTTTTGTTGGAAAGTTTTTACTTACCTCTTCATTAAAAGAGCTTTTAACCTTTGCGGTTTGGTCAGTTGCAATGTTTGTAACTAAAGCTATTCTTGTCTATGAAGAAATGCCGACAGATCAACTAGATGTATTTATTGCCTGTGTTGGTATTAGTTTAGTTTGTATTATTGGAACAATGCTAGTTTTGGCATCTCTATTTATGATGATAAACTCTCTAACCCTCTATGCAGACCAAGAAAAAAACAAAGTTGAAGCAGCTTTCACAAAAGTAACAAAGGTACTAAATGAAAGTAAGCAAGGTTTAGAAGTAGGAAATATTTTATCAACGGAAGCAACTACAGCAGCCTTAGACTTGAAAAAAATGGCGACAGTTTTTGCTACCCTGCAAGCTTCTGCTAAAGAACTCACAGAAAGTATTTCCTCGGTTTCAGACCTGTTTTTAACAATTGAAAAAAATGCTACAGAAATGCAAGCAGGTACACAAGCGCAAAACTCTTCAATAACTGAAAGTTCTGTTGCATTAACAGAAATTTCAACCAATATTTCAAGTGTAAATCAAATTGCAACACAACGTAGTGAAAATATGAAAGTACTTTTGGATTCTATTAAGAATCAAAAACACTTAGTACAAGAAGCTCTCACAGAGGTGCAAAAAGTAAAAGAGTCTTCAGCTAGTATTGGCGATTTTATTCACACAGTAGAAGACATCGCAAACCAAACTGGACTTTTAGCAATGAATGCATCAATTGAGGCAGCTCATGCGGGAACAGCAGGAAAAGGGTTTGCGGTAATTGCACAGGAAATTAGAAAGCTATCAGAAGAAACAGCAAAAAACGCTGCCTATATTGGTGATGTTCTAAAAGGAAACGAGCAAACTGTTGAAAGTGCTGCAAATGCCGTTATTTCGTTTGCGACACAGTCTGAAAATAGCTCTGAAGAATTACAAAGCACCATAGAAGCGCTAGATGGAATCCTCATGGGTATATCAGAAATGGATATTGGTACAAGAGGTGTAATGAACTCAATGCAAACTATCGTTGAGTCCTCTAGACAAAATGGATCCCTTGTTGATGATGTATCTGGAAAAATTGTGCAACAACGCGAAATTATGGACAGAATATCTGGATTTGCCGATACACTAAAAACTGAAGTTCTCTCTGCAAATGCACAAATAAGCAATGTTCAAGGAAGCTTAGACAACATTAAAACAACATCCGATGAAAATGTTAAAGTTTCAAGCTCAGTAAATGCAGCATTACAGAACATAGATATTTAATTTTCCTATATGTACAAAGAAAGCCCTTTTTGATGCTATCAAAAAGGGCTTTTGTTTTATTTAGTGCTTTTTTATTTCAATAACGATTTTACATAATCTATAACGCCTTGTTTTCCTGCTGCGCAAAGAGCTGTTGCAAAAGGTCTTCCAATCATTACTTCATTTGCTCCATAGGCACTTGCAATTTGAATATCTTTATGAGTACGGATTCCACCATCTACCCACAATTCTCCACAGTATTTTTTTAACTCTTTTCCATACGATACCAAAAAATCTGCAGTACTGCCAACTCGATTTTCCACACGACCACCGTGATTTGATATAATCACAATATCTGGTTTTACTTCTTTTATTAAGTCAATTTCTTCTGAATTAAAAATACCCTTTATTGAAAAAGGAACCTGTAAATGCCTTTTTATTTCAATAAGCTGTGACGCTGTTTTTTTTTCAAGATTTACAAGGTTTCGCATTGTTGCAATATTATAAGAATCAATATCAACGCCTATACTTTCTGCAACAGGCACCGCCCATTCAATTCTTTCATAAATTCGTTCATTTGGATAGGGCTTTATAAAAACAGCAGCCTTTAATTCATTATTACAACTTTGCTGTCGTTTTATCGCTTCTATTCCACTTAAAAGCTTAACATCAGGGCACCCATCACCAATACTAACGCCAGCGCCTGATTCAAAAACAGCTGCTACGAGATCATAATAAAAAGATTCTTCGGTTTCATACCCAACATTTTCTTCTGCTCCAGTCATAGGACCGAGACGAATTTTTGCAATAGCATTATTTTCATGCGGTAATTCCAATTTTTTCCAAGCTGAACAATTTAATTTAAAATTAATATTATTAGAAAAACCGCCCATTCCAGGTAGCTCACCTATACAGCCTTCACCATCACAAACATCACAAAAATGGCATTTTGAACTATGTATACTCATTTATATATTATCGGGTATAATTTTTCATGCCTTGAGAAGAAAAAGTTTTATTGGCCAAAACAAATGCCGGCAGCTTTTCCTGCGAGAAGCACGCCATTATCTAGCGGAACGGTTTTTATCTTCCCTGCAACATTTTCTAATGGCACGCTGTCCATAGTGCCATTTTTCATAACAACCATTTTTCCAAACTCTCCGCGTGCTAACATATGAGCGGCCTCAACACCAAACTGAGAAGCTAAAACTCTATCATACGAAGAGGGTGTTCCACCGCGCTGCGTGTATCCTAACACTGTTACTCTTGGCTCTATTCCTGCTGAATCTTCTAATTCTTTTGCAATTCTATATCCAATAGACTGAGCCATATCTTTTCTTCTTTTTTTGAATTCTTTTTTTTCCATCTTTGCTTCTTTTGTACTCAACGCACCTTCTGCAACAACTACTATGGAAAAGTTTTTACCTTGCTCTTTTCGTTTTTGCAAATGTCCTGCAATTGCATCAATTTTATATGGAATTTCTGGTATTAAGACTACATCGCCTCCGCCAGCTACTCCCGCATACAAAGCAAGCCAACCAGCTTTATGTCCCATTACTTCAATAATCATAACTCGGTTGTGACTATGTGCCGTTGAATGAAGCCTATCTATTGCCTCTGTTGCAACATCTACTGCCGTATAAAAGCCAAATGTTACATCTGTTTCAACTAAATCGTTATCAATTGTTTTGGGTAGGCCTATTACATTGAGACCTTCTTCTTGCAAAAGTTTGCCTGTGGTATTTGTACCATTTCCTCCAAGAACAACGAGGGCATCAAGTTGCAAGTCTTTATATGTCTTTTTTATGCTTTCTACAGGTGTTAATCCTGTTATTGAATTTGCTTCTTTATTTTTAAAAGGTTTTTCCCTAGATGTACCTAAAATGGTTCCACCTATTGTCAAAATACCTGAAAAATCTTTTGAGTGCAATTCTTTGCAGTTTCCTTCTATGAGACCTCTAAAACCATCCTGAACACCAATAACACGCATTCCATATTCATCTATAGCTGTTCGAGAGACACCTCTAATTGCAGCATTTAATCCAGGCGCATCACCGCCTGATGTTAATATACCAAATTTTTTTACAACCGAGTCTTTCATGTTTGCCTTCTTTTTTATGACAAGTTAGTACGAATTACACAAAATCTAAAAACTAAGATTTTACTATCATATTTAAAAGTATATCATCTTCCCCCTTTGCACGCAAGTTCTTTTTATGGTATTATAGCCTGATTATGAAACAAATATATTTTACGCTTATCGTTTTGTTACAACTATTTGTAACAACATTGCCTAGTTTTTCACAACGAATAGAAAACCAGCAAGTTCAACCAACTCCATATGCAAGCACCCTTATCGGTGACAAAAATGGACTTTATCAAGTATCTTCAACAAATCAGCTCGTTCCTGTATGGCAAGAAGGAGCTGTTGATAAAATAATGTATGCCGACG
The DNA here is from genome assembly GCA_964371925.1 of uncultured Treponemataceae bacterium. GTDB lineage: Bacteria > Spirochaetota > Spirochaetia > Treponematales > Treponemataceae > CAYJFX01. The sequence continues at coordinate 15,856 of CAYJOZ010000001.1, forward strand.
GATGGTATTTTTTAACAACCAAGGGAGTTTTTTTTAGTAACAATCTGAGGGACTTTGAAGAAAGAAACAGAGGGCTTCCTTTTAGTACAATAAAGAACTTTGATGGGGAAACTACCTCTTTCACTCAACAGGTTCATCCACTAAAAGATTTAGAGTTCCTTCCAGGAGATACAAGAACTCTTGTTACTACTACCAAAGAAGAAGTTTTTTTATCACGCAACGCAGGCCTTTCTTGGCAATCACTGGGATATAGCTCAAGAACAACAGGAGCAAAAGCTGTTGCCGTTGCTATGCTCCCGTCAGAGGAAGGAGATGAAACCTTAACTGTTTTTTTATCTCATCCCATTTATGGTGTTGCATATATACAACCTGATACGACTAATCCTACTTGGATTGATATTCCAAATGGTTTTGAAAAAATGCCAACCTTAGATAATCCCGATGAGGTTGCCGATATTTTAGTTGTAAGCAATAAAAACAGTATGGGAGTTGCAGAAACTGAAGTATACTTTACACAGAGCTTTTTACCGCGCTTATATAAGCTTGTATGGAACGAAAAAAAAGTAGAACTGATTGCCTCTCAAAAACAAGCAGCAAACACATGGGATAGCCTTGTTTCAATTGATAAAGAATTGGCCTTTGTTAGCATGCAAGGTATCCAGTTTTTTTCCCCGCTAACAAACACATTTTCAACATCAAATAGCGCAGATAAGCTACTAACAAACTTTTTAGGAACACTAGACACAACGCCACGCAGTGGATGGTTTCCCCCAGCACGGACAGGATTATCAACAGCATTTGGATTAAATGAATTATGGATGACTAAAACAAATACAATTGAGGGAACGTATATTGACTCTGTTTCAAACAAACAAAGCATCTATGTGCCATCGGGTCAAGTAAGCAGCCAAGCAGGAATAAACAAGTATCTTGCAATTTTAGAAGAAAACAATTTAAATAGTATTGTTATAGATATGAAAGATGATAAAGGGATTTTACGATATCACACCAAAGATCCTTTTATCGCTCAAAAGGCATTTGTGAGCAGATATGCCCTTGATATAGAACCTTTTATTGAAAAATTTAAAGCAGAAGACATTTACTTAATTGCACGAATAGTAGTTTTCAAAGATGCGAATTTGTACAACTATAACAATCAAGAATACGCTGTATGGGATAAGTCTACAAATGCTTCTTGGCAAGGAGAAAAAGCATACCTTGAAGATGGAAGCACAACATATTATGATGAACATTGGGTTGACCCTTATTCACATGAAGTATGGGAGTATAATGTTGCAATAGCCAAAGAGCTTATAGCTTTAGGATTTGATGAGATACAATTTGATTACATTAGGTTTCCAACCGATGGTCGAAACTTGCATAATGCTGAGTACAGGTGGCACGAAAAAGGCATGGACAAAGAAAGTGCTATTTTGTCTTTCTTGTCATATGCCCGAAAAAATATTGATGCACCTATTGGTATAGATATTTATGGTGTTAATGGGTGGTATAGAAGTGGCCTTAGAACAGGTCAAGATGTTGAACTTATTGCGCCCTATGTTGATGTAATAAGCCCTATGTCATACCCTAACCACTTTGAATCGTACTTTTTAGCATATAGTCCTGCAATTGAAAGGCCATACCGAATCTATTTTTATGGCACATATCGCAATGCTGTTATTGCCCGCAACCAAGTTTTAATACGGCCGTGGCTACAATCTTTTTACTTAAGTAACAATTCTTATGACCAACAATATTACAATGCTGATTTTGTTCAAAGGCAAGTTTACGGGGTTAGAGATGCAACCGATACAGGCTATATGTATTGGAATAATGGTGGAAGATATGATGAGGTTTTACCGCATATTGGAGGAAGTGAACAAAGCACTCTTTATCCATGGGAAAAGGCACAAAGAGATATAACAAACACAATTCCAGCTTTTTCAGGAAAATAAAACTCTAAAGGAGATTTAAATGTATTCAATTTTTGATTCTTCAGTTTATGAATGGGGCCTTCAAGTTATTTATGCAGTACAAACACTTAAAAATGATTTATTAACGTACATAATGATTTTTATAAGCTTTCTTTCCGATCCTCTGGCTTATATTACATTTCTTCCTGTAGTCTTTTGGTGTGTTGATGAAAAGAAAAGCTTGAAAGCTGCACTGCTAGTATTATTTTCAGCTTCTCTTAATACGAGTCTCAAAAATTACTTACAAGTTAATAGGCCTTATATTGGTGATTCTTCTTTAAACCTAATTCCCGAGGAAGGTTATTCGACACCTTCGGGTCATTCACAAAATTCAGCAGCATTTTGGCCATATACAGTGTCACTCTTTGCAAAAAATAAAAAAAGCAAAAAATGGTTTTCTTTTAAAATTCTTTTATCTGTAGGCCTTCCTCTTATAATTGGCTTTTCAAGGATCTACCTTGGTGTTCATTACCCGTCTGATGTTCTTCTTGGATGGACGCTTGGTTTTTTACTTTCACTTGGAGCAATGCTTTTTTCACAGAGCATTGAAAACATTTTTGTTCGCATACCCAGAACTTTCAAAATTTTAATTGTTGGTAGTATTACCTTTATCTTAAACTTATTAGGGCCTTTAGATACTTCTATGTCTGCAGCTTTTTTTGGACTTAGTATAGGCTATATTTATCTATCTTCAACAGGTGGTTTTGATGCTAGAAAAGGCTCCATTTTACAAAAGATCCTCCGCTCCGCACTGGGAATTTTTGTTCTTGGCCTCATTTATATAGGTCTAAGCCAAGTTTTTCCTTCTGAATTTGAACAGAATTATCACCTCTTTAGATTTTTACGCTATCTATTAGTTGGTTTTACAGCAAGCTTTATTCTCCCCAAAATTTTTATTTCTATGAAAATTGGGTTTGCAAAGGGAGAAAACAATGAGTAAATACACACCAGAAGAACCAATTGTAGCAATTGCAACGGCGCTTGCTCCATCGGCCTTAGGCATCGTACGAGTTTCAGGTACAAACTGCCTTTCCTTGCTTTCTCAAGCTTTTTCACGACCAAAGGCTCTTTCAGAAGCGCAAGGAAATACTTTGGTATATGGATGGATAATAAATAACGAATCTAAAGAAAAGATTGATGAAGTTATGATAGGTATTTATCGAGCCCCCAAAAGCTTTACCGGTGAAAACATGGCAGAAATTTTTTGCCATGGAGGAACAATTACCGTTCTAGCAGTTTACAACATATTACAAAAAGTGGGTTTTCGCATAGCAGAGCCAGGAGAATTTACTTTTCGTTCTTTTATAAACAGAAAAATAGATTTAACACAAGCAGAAGCTGTGCATGAAATTATTGATTCGAAAACTGATGAGAGCAGAAGCAGAGCTGCAGGCAGGCTTGCAGGTAACTTATTTCAAGAAATTGATGCTATTAAAAAACTCTTAATTGAAACGTTAGCAGACATTGAAGCAGAAGTAGAGTATCCTGAAGATGAAAATGCCATATCCAATGCTTACAATCCAGACAAAATTTTTCTCGCTCATTCACAGCTTTCTCAAATTTCTCAAAGCTGGCAAAGTGAAAAACTTTACCAAGAAGGCGTTCGCATTGTTTTGTCAGGGAAAACAAATGCAGGGAAATCGAGTTTATTTAACGTGTTATTAAAGGAAGACCGTGCAATTGTCTCCGACATTCATGGGACAACCCGAGATTGGATAGAAAGTTGGCTTTCCATCGGAGGTATTCCAGCTCGCCTTTTTGATACTGCAGGGCTTCGCATTACCGACGATGTTATTGAACAAGCAGGTGTAGAACGCTCTCACGAACTAGCAAAAGAAGCAGATTTGGTATTATATTTGGTAGATAGCACAAAAGAACTCAACGAGGAAGAGATATGTACAATAAAAAGCTTTTCTTCCCCTGTAATTATAGTTTGGAATAAATGCGACAAAATTGATAAAAATGAAAAACCCCAAATCCTTTTAGATTCACCACAAGTATTTGTAAGTTCTAAAACAGGTGAGGGGGTTTCTACCTTAATTTCTTCAATCCAGGCTATTTTATTAGGTAAAAATAAAACAGAAAAGTCTCAAGCTGGGCTAGGGTCTCAACGGCAAAAAAAAGCTGTTGATGATGCTTTAGAAGCCTTAAACCAAACAATTGAAGCCACAAAAAAAGAGCTACCCCTAGATGCTGTATCACAAGATTTAGAAGAAGCTCTAATACATTTAGGAGAAATCACTGGAGAAGTAAGCCCCGACGATATTCTTCAAAGTATTTTTTCTCGTTTTTGTGTAGGAAAATAACTTATTTTCTTTTACTTCCAAAAATAGGTTGCATTTTTTCTTCAAGGTCATATTTACGTATGACTATTTTTGTTACCTTTTGATAAATTACCATACCCACAATTATTGCAAGGATAAAGATAAAAGGAAGTGCCATACCTATATTTTCTTTTAAAATAAGGCCGCCAATCAAAGTAAAAAGTACAATTAGTATAATTGTAAGTATAATATTTGCTAGCGTTCCCAAAACTAAAAATAAAACTGTGTTTTGCTTCTTTGTCATTTTTCTTCCTTACCCTTTTTTTTGCTTTTCTAGTTGAATTTCACGAACTGCTTCTTTTAAAAAAGAAAATAGCAACAGTGCACCACTTACAACAACAGCCATATCAGCTACATTGAACACCGGCCATCTGGTTAAATAAAACCCCAGAAAATCAATGTCAAAAAAGTCCACGTCAATGAAATCTACGACACCACCTGGGCGAAAAAATCTGTCTATAAGGTTTCCAAAACCTCCACCAATGATTCCCCAAAGGCACCATTCTTGAAAACGACTTAATTCTTTAGTTTTAAAATAATAGATAATTATTCCAATTAATACAAGTAAAGGAAACCACTTTAAAAGAAGGGTGCGTATTAATGGTGCAAAATCGTGTCCAAAACTAAAAGCTGCCCCTGTGTTCCAAACGTGTGTTATTCGTAAAAATCCGTCAAAGAAACTTGCGTAAATTGTTCCAAAATCAATAGTATTAAAAACCATGAGTTTAGTAACTTGATCAATAAGTATAATACCCAGTGCTAAAAAAATAGGTAAAATTTTGTACATTTTATCTTGTGTTTTTTCTTTTTTTATCTCTAATGTTTCCACAGTAACTCCTGAAAAGCAGTATAACCCAAATTATATTTTGTGGCTATAGGCCTGTAGGTATATCTAAAAGAACCGTATCGATCCCTTTTTCTTTTTGTAATTTTTTTGCTAATAATGATACTCCAATCGTTTCAGTATTGTAGTGCCCACCAGCTATTACATTTATTTGAGCCTCTTTTGCGCAGTGATAGCTTTCATGAGAAATCTCACCTGTAATGTATAAATCCATCTCACTATCAATAGCTTCAGAAAGTAAATCTCCTGCTCCTCCAGAAACAATTGCAACTTTCGTTATATCTTTTTTTCCAAAAGGTAGCACTACAGTAGGTCTTTCCCCCGATGAAAAAAGATCTTTAGCTATTGATTCCATTGTCTTTGGCTCAGAAAAAAGACCTTTTACGCCGATTGACATTGAAGCCCATGTACCAAAAGGTTCTAAGTTATCTAGTCCAATTTGCCGAGCAAGCCCATAGTTATTTCCTACTTCTTCATTTGCGTCTAGTGGTACATGACAAGCATATAAAGCTATATTTGCCTCTATAAGCCGTTTAATGCGCTCGTAGTGGCTTGCTACAATCGTTTGCTCATGACCCCAAAAAAGTCCATGATGGACAACTAATACTTGTGCATTGCATCGCACGGCTTGTTCAATTGATTCCACGCATGCATCAACCGCAAAGGCAACCGTTGTAATTTTATCTGTCGCTGGCTGTGCATTTTGTACTTGTATACCATTTTTTGATGGGTCTTGGGAATAATCATCTATGTTTAAAAAAGATCTAAAATAATCATCTAAACTATGTAATGTCATAGTACCTCCGCGCTAAGTTCTTTAATTCGCCCGACTATCAATCGTGCAATTCGTAAATGAGGTTTCTCTGTTTTTGCAAAACTACGAAAAGTAGTATATTCATCAAAGGTATCAAACTTAGATAAAAGTGCATCAAGAGGATTCATTAAAGCAAAATCTGCAATTCCTTTTCCATAATAAAATTCTAATACATCATCTTCTGTGCTAGAGAAAATACCAGCAACAAAGTTTGGATATTTTCTTCTGGCTTCAAGAGCGACTTCACGGATATCCCCTTCTGCAAAAATCAAAACAGAAGAATACTTTTGGCCTGCCAAAGAAAGAAGAACTTCTAACTCAAGCGCCTTTTGCTCAAGGAAAGCATCTTTTTGATGCAAATCGGGTTTGCTCATAAAGTGTAAAGTGTAGGGTGTTAAAATAGGATTAGCATTCCTAGGCAAGTCTATTTCTGTTCCTGTTTTTAATGCATCCTGTGCATAAAAATCTCCTGTAAAAACATTTACTCCCATTTCTGCTATGGTAGATAAGCGTAATGCAGAGTCTTCAGATGTCGTCCCTATGGTGCTTATATATACTACCGCAATGTTGTTTGTGTTTTGAATGCTTTCAGGTTCACTATATTCTGTTACTATTAAGTTTGTTTTGCTTAATAGTTCTACTTTTTCTGTAAAGCCTCGTGAAAAGGAACCTGTGTATAATGTTTTTTCTTGAATACTAGAATTATATATGGCAGGCTGGAAAAAAAAGCACGCAACAAGGCAAATCACACTTAAAAAAGCTTCTAAATAAGAAAAAAAACAAAACAAAAGACTACTTCGAACGGTATACAAAGAGTTTGTCAACCGATATAAACTTGCAATATTGGTTATAAAAACCAACAAGGAAAGAAGCAGTAAAACAAGCCACATAATACTTAGCCCATAAATTAAAATGCATAATGAACTTAAAAAAACCGCTATTACAGAAAAAACAGAAAAAGTTTCAGAATTTTGTGTTTTTTTTAGTTTCGGGCGTAATGTAGCAAAGAGTAATAATGCAAGAACAACGCATTGCCCAACTAAAATATCATTAAAAAAGTCCATACAGTATAATAAAGGAAATGGCCAAATAAAACAACTGTATTTTTAAATTTCGAAGCAAAATGAATGTAAAAAAATAGTATACGTCATAAACCTCCACTATTTTTGTAAGCACATCGTAAAAGCAAGAGTACGACTCAAACCGAGTGGGCTCGCTTTGCTCAGCAACGGTTTTCAAAGCTCTAATCGTTCACTTTAGTAAAGAAAAGCAAAGTGTGAATAGTTCCAAAAAAATAAGATAGAAAGCTTTTTATGGCTTTACTTTTTTCCATTTTATGGTATAATAATTTTATGGCAGAATCAAAGTTAGATACATCAAAAATCCAAAAAGCTATTCAAGCTGGAATTCCTATTTCTATCACTACTCATACCCTTCCTCATGAAATGGAATTATATATGGCTGAAGTTTTAGTTGCTTTTTTGAAAGAACTTAATCAAGAAGCAATGTCAGAATACTTAATTTATTGTCTAAATGAACTTAAAAAAGCAAATACAAAACGAGTCTATTTTAAAGAAAAAGGATTCGATATTACAAATATTGATGATTATGATGAAGGTATGAAGAATTTCAAGTCTGACACTCTTGATAATATTAAGCATTATTTAAAGATGCAGCAAGATCAAGGCTATTATATTAAACTTATTTTTCAACATAGAGCAGGAAAAATAAAAATTGAAATTCGGAACAATGCTCCTTTAACAATTTTTGAATACAAACGTATCCACGATAAAATTGCCCGTGCACAACGCTATTCATCTGTAGATGATGCTTTTTCACAAATTCTTGATGATTCAGAAGGTGCTGGTCTTGGTATAATTATCATGATTCTAATGCTAAAGAAACTTGGATTGACAGGAGATAACTTTCAAGTTTTCTCTGAAAATGAAGAAACAGTTTCTCGAATCATTCTACCGCTAACAGGCGATATGCAAGAAAAAATGTCAATTCTTTCAACAGAACTTGTTAATATGATAGATCAATTACCGCAATTCCCTGAAAACATAATTCATATTAATAATATGCTCAATGACCCTGAGTTTAAATTATCTGACATAGCTAGAAGTATTAGCAGTGACGTATCACTTACAGCAGATCTTCTAAAACTTGTAAACTCTGCTGCATTCTCGTTAACATCACCATGCAGAAATATTCCAGATGCCGTTAAACTTGTCGGTACCAGAGGTATTAAAAATCTTTTATATTCCGTAGGCTCAATGAAGTCTGTAGGAACAGCTACAAAAGAGCAAAAAAAATTATGGCAGCACAGTCACAGAGTAGCCTTTTATTCATATAATTTGAGCCGTAATTTTTTCCCAAAACAAAGAGATGTTATAGAAGATTCATATGTTTGTGGTTTGTTACATGATATGGGAAAAGGTGTATTTTATTCCGCACAACCTCATTTTATGACTAAACTCAAAAATCTTAGTGATGAAAAAACAATTGAGCCTCATACTTTTGAAAAACTACTTTCTGGTCAAAACCACGCGGAAATAGGTGCGCTTATTGCTGCAAAGTGGAATTTTCCTCCAATGATTATAGAAACACTACGTCTTCACCATGACCCTGATGTTGATAAACCTCTTTCAGTTGTAGTATACTTTGCAAATATGCTTGCAAATTACCAAGAGGGTGGAGTAGAGTTTTATCAGTTTGATACTGAAATTCTTGAAGTTTTTAAAGTTTCTAACGAAGAACAACTTATTCAGTTATCAGAAAAGCTTAAAGCGGCTTTTGAATCTGAGAACGAAGACGAGTAGTCCATACTTGCATCAGAATACCAAACGCTACACCCACGTTTAGAGAAGCCTTTACCCCTGTTAAAGGAATACTCACGCATCCGTAGTCTGCTCTTTTTAAAGCTTCTGGGCTTACCCCCAGTTCTTCTGAACCAATTATAACAATACCTTTTTCAGGAAAAACAAAGTCATCTATATGTGTTCCTCCTGTTTCGAGAGCAAAAACAGGAATATCCTTAGGAAGATTTTCCAGTGAACATCGTTCTGTTTTTACGTATTTTGAACACCCCATTGCAGAACGCTGTGCCCTTTGATGATTTTCGTCAGTACAAAAGGGTGACAACAGCACACCTTCGGCGCCAAAAGCTTCTGCAGTTCTATAAATTGATCCTAAGTTAAAAGGAGATCTAATATCTTCAGCATACACAAAGGTTCCTGGGAAAAATGAGCGTGCTTCATTATGATCAGCATGGGGTGCAATAACTAAATCCCATTCTGCAGGAAATGTTCCAATTATTTCTAAGAGTCTATTTCGAGCATAATTACAAGTTCGCCGCTCATCAAACGGGACTTGATGTAACAATATGCTCAGTTCTTCATAAGCTGTTTTTGGAAGTTTTGGATCATCAAGCACAAGTTTTACAAGCTTTTTTGTGTACTCACTTCGGCTCATGCCAGAAAATTTTGAATGTGAAGACTTTGGTATAGTTGTATAATCGCTATCAATACCTACAATATCACGTTCTAATGCACCAAAACAAAGTGCTATTTTTCGTCTTTTAAAACCGGGTTTTAGTTGGAATATTTTATCGGGATCTATCATGAAAACTTAAAAGGCACTTTTGATTAGTTCAAATACATCATCAGCAGACATTGAGCGAGAAAAGGCATACATTCCTGCTAGTTGCTCTGTGTTTTCTGCTACTAAAGATAACTGTTCCATTGAAATAGACAAATCTTTTAATCTTGCAGGAAGATTTGTCATAGCTATTTTATTTCTGATTGTTTCCGATAAAACTGTTATTGCATCTTCATTTGAAGAATCAGGCGAGGCAAGTTTTAAATATCGTGAAACCTTTGCTATTCGTTCTGTTTTGTATTTTGAAACTTCTTCGACAATGTACGGTAATAGAATTGAAGATGAAAGAGAACGGGAAATTCTATGTCGTGCATTTATAGAAAGACTTATCCCTGAACCAACACCGATTGAACTTGATGCAGCTGCTAAAGAAATCATGCTTGCGGCTTGCAAAGAAAGAACTTCTCTAGAAGATGTTGGTGTTTCTCCTTGCGAATCATTAAGAACGGTTGATAATAAGTCTAACGCCTTTTCAACAAGGCTGTCTGAAAAAAAGTTTGCTCTCTGTGAAGTGTATGCTTCTACTGCAATAGTTAAAAGGTGCAAAAGCATTGATGTTCGTTGGCTTTCAGTAAAAGAAACAGTAAGGGTAGGATCGAAAACTGCAAGTCTGCATAAGCCTGGTTGCAATTTTAACATTTTTACTTGGCGAGTACGGCCGTCTATTATGGGTGTTCTATCTGCAAAAATAAAAGGATCACATAAAGTTGTAGGCACACAGATTACAGGAAGGGCTCCTGTTGTTGGACTTGTACCCTCTAAAAAGTCATAAATATCATGTAATTCATGAAAAAGAGCTGCAACACTTCGAGCAACATTGCTAATTTTTGTTCCACCTACAGAAATAATTCCATGGATATGAGCTTCTTTTCCTAAATTGCATACTTGTTGTATGGTAACTGCATCTGGCGCAGGTGGTATTTCATCATATACAAAGAAATCAATACTGCGCTCTTGCAGTGCAGATGTTATTTTTTCGGTAATTCCAAATTCTGTAAGAACAGGGTCTATGAGCAACATAAACCGTGTTCCATACTCTTTGGCAAATTGACCTAAGCGGCTAGAGGAATATGCGCCTAATACAATATTTGGAGATAACTTAAAAACAAAATCTGCCATATATACTGCTTATAAGCCGAAGCTTTCCATTATTTTATCTGCAGTAGATGAAACAATAGATTGAGTCAAATACGCAGGATCTTGTATTTTTTCTCTAACTTGCGCAACACGGTCTAATCGGACATCAGGTGTTCCTGCTGCTATTTCAGATAAGTACATATCTTCTGCCATAGCTCGAGCTTCACTTGAAATCTCAATACTGTCATGACCTGCAGGAATTCTTTCACTTTCTGCGCTGCGTTGGGTTTTTTGCATGTCTTTTAGGGGATCTAATCGCCCTAGTTTGTCAATAATCATTTTTTTTTCGCCTCTCTTTCTTTGGCCTTTCTATCCCAAGTTTGAGCTTTTTTACTCCCGCAACAAAAACCGCAAATTCTCCTAGAATTTTTGGCCTGTTGGCAAATTCACTGTAGATATCTACAGCCTTCCCCTCGATTATTTCTTCATGCATTTTAGTAAGCTCTCGGCCAACTAATACATGTCGCTCACTATCAATATCGGCAATTTCTGCTAAAAGTTTAACAATTCTGAACGGAGATTCGTATAAAACTATTGCATTTCCTGTTTCTAATAGTTCTGAAACCCTCGATCGCCTCTTCCCAGGTTTTACAGGCAAAAATCCTTCAAAAATGATGGTTTTCCCGCCTTCACCGGCAACGCTAACTAACGTTGCAAAAGCACTTGCTCCTGGAATAGGAATAACCGTATGCCCAGCTTCTCGCACTCGGCTTACTAAAACAGCCCCTGGGTCACTAATTCCGGGAGTGCCTGCATCACTTGCAAAGGCAACCTTTTTCCCATCATTAAGTAAATCGATTATTTTTTCAGCTGCCTTTTCCTCATTTTGTGCTCGACAAGAAAGCAACGGCTTTCTAATATTAAAATGAGTTAATAACTGCAACGTACGCCGTGTATCTTCTGCAGCAACGTAATCTACTGTTTCAAATATTTCAACAGCTCGATACGTAATATCTTTTAAATTTCCAATTGGCGTTGCAACTATATATAACTCTGACACATATATAGTATACCTCTTTTTATATTTATAAACAAGTGTTCAACAAGGCAAAACTGTTAAGATTTTTTTTATTTAGAAACTTTTCAATAGTTATTATTTATAATTTTTTATCAAAAATCAGGTCTAAAAGCCCATTTTATGCAAAAAAAAGTAAAAAAATCTAAAAAAATCTTCCTTTTTTCAAAAAATTATGATATACTATAAATGAGGCATTTTGTGAAATTTTTCTGCACCTTTTTTAGATTGGCAGCTTGTTACCTGATAAATAAATGCGTTATACAGAGATAAGGAGTACCGGTGAGCAAACGCGATTTTCCGAAAATACATTTTTACGATCAAGATTTTGTGGATATATATGACAAAACATGGGCATGGGTTCAAGATTTTTGGATGGATGACAAAAAAGAAAAACCTTCTCTTGAGGGATATTTTGTCCATCCAGGAGAAGAAGGTTGTATCATTGACCAACTTGAAACCGTTTTTTCTTCATTTTTTTTAGTATACTCTAATAGGAATTTTCCTGCGCATCAAAACCTTGACTATCTTTATGCTCGACAAGAAAAAAACGGTGCTATTCGCTGGAAATACAACCTTTCAAAAAAAACACCAGTTATTGACAACACAAATCCAGAGGGCGTTGGCTTACCTCTTTTTGCTTGGGCAGAATTTAACTTATACCATAAGACAGCAAATAAAAAACGCATAAAAGAAGTTATGCCAATTTTACAACGCTACTCAACATGGATTGAAACTACATTTAAGCAAGACAACAACCTTTTTTCTGTTCCGGCAGAAGCAAGCACTATGTTTAATTCTCCAAGAGGTAAAACGGCATATCCAATTGATTTTAATGCAACAATGGCTATTAATGCTCTTTATATGGCCGCCCTTGGTGATATAATTAACGATAAAGACTTGAACTTTCAGTATAAAAAACTGTACTTTTCATTAAAAACTCAAATTAATGCCCTTATGTGGGATCATGAAACTGGTTTTTATTATGACTTAGATAAAGATTGCAACAAGTTAATGCATAAAACAGTTGCAAATTTTTGGCCTTTGTTGGCAGAAATTCCAAACGAAGATAAGGCCGAAAAACTTATTTCATATTTAACAAAACCTGATGCATTTGGAACCGATCATCCATTCCCATCTCTTTCAGCCGATCATAAAGATTTTGATAAAGACGGAGAAGGTTACAGAGGGAGCGTTTTTCCTGCTTTCAACTTTATGATTGTAAAAGGGTTGGAAAAATATCAGCGCTACGATTTAGCTCGAGAAGCGTCTATTAGACATCTTTATTACATGCTGGATGCACTTTTCCCTGAAGGATCAAGCAAGAATGGTGATTTATGGGAAGCATACCTTCCACTCAACGAAGGCTATGCAAAAATGAAAAATAATGAAATATTTCCGCGCAAAAGACATATTATTTTTGCCGGCCTTTCTACTATTGCAATTATGATAGAAAATATCATTGGTTTAAATATTAGCTTGCCAAGAAAAACTGTAGACTGGACAATTCCTAACCTTGAAATGATGGGAATAGAAAATCTTTCATTAACAAGAAACTTAATAACTATACTTTCTAATAAAAGTTCTCGTGGTTGGGAAATACAAATGGAAAGTGAAAAGCTATACTATTTTACAATAAATATATTGGGTGAAAAGAAAAAAACACTTCCTATTCCATCAGGAAAATGTTCTATGCTTATAGATAAGTTATAGGGATGCTTTACTTGAGGATTTTTTATGAAAACACTTGAGGCTGTTGTTGAATTAGGGTCTACCGGAATACGACTTATGGTTTGCGAGGTAGACGCAAAAGGAAGATGGAAAATTGTAGATAAGTCAGAATTGCCTGTTTCTTTAGGGTGGGACGTATTTACAACAGGATCAATCAGTAGAGACAGTTTATTACAATGTATTCAAATATTTACTAGCTTTCGAGAGCAACTAGAAGGGTGGTGCATTAAACCTTTCCAAGTAAGAACTATCGCGACAAGTGCGCTTAGGGAAGCACAAAACAAGGATTCTTTTTTAGACAGAATTCTTGTAAAAACAGGGTTTCCAATTAAACTCGTTGATGGGATAGAAGAAAGTCGCTTGGTGTATTTGGCTGTATCAAATATACTTCGAGAAGAAATACCAAAATACCAAAACAAAAACTCTGTTATTTTAGAAATTGGTGGGGGATCTACCGAGGTTATGTTCTTAAACCGCGGAAAGATTCTAACAGTTCATAGTTTGCGTTTGGGAACTGTTATTATTGACCAATACATCAAATCGATGGGTGGGTCGAGAAGTGACACAAAACACTATCTAGAAACCTATATAAACAATGCAGGCGTAAATTTCAATATAGGCTCTGGATTAAAAAAAATACACCACTTTGTTACCATTGGATCCGATGCTCAAATAATAGCGAAAAGCATAGGAAAGCCTCTTGGAAAACGCACTTGGTCAATTTCGCGTGAAACATACTACGCCTTTGCCGAAGATGTTGACCAACTTTCACTTAATGAGCTTGTTGATAAATTTCAAGTTGAATATAATGATTTGCGCATGTTGCCGGTATCAATTCTTGTATACAAACTCTTTTTAGATTTAACAAAGGCAGAAGAAATCATTGTTTCCGATACTAATATACGAGAAGGTTTATTTGTAAGCAAATATGCAAAAGATGCACAACTTGAAAGTAGCTTTTTTTCACAAATTTTAACATCGGCAGTACGAATTGGAAAACGATACAAAATAGATGAGGCGCATGCACAATACGTAAAAAATATGTCCTTACAAATTTATGATGCTATGGGTTCAGAAATGGGACTACAAAATGATGCTCGTTTAATTCTAGAAATTGCGGCTCTTTTACATGATGTAGGAACCTTTATACGTGAGGCAGACCACGAACTTCATAGCCAATATATTATTTCGCATTCAAATATATTTGGCCTAGAAAAGCCAACATTGCATATTATTGCCCTTATTGCGCGCTATCACAGGGGGAGTGTAACACTACCAGATGATGAAGAATTTTTATTGCTTCCAAGAAAAGACAGAATGAAAGTCTTAAAACTTTCTGCGATTTTACGTGTAGCCGATGCCCTAGACAGGGGTCATTCTCAGCGAATTTCAAATGTTAGCATTTCGTTACGAGAGACAATGCTTGTTTTAGAACTTCAAAATATTAAAGATGTAAAACTAGAAAAACAAGCTATTGCAGAAAAAAGTGATTTATTTGAATCTGTATTTGGATATACTGTTCTTCTTACATAAAACTGTTTTAATGGTGAAAAAAGAGAGGTCACAATGGCAAAAATAAATATAAAAAATGAAAATACTCTTTTTATAAACCGAGAACTTTCTTGGATTGAATTTAATGCAAGGGTATTAAAAGAAGCACAAAACAAAAATGTTCCTCTTTTTGAACGAATAAAATTTCTTTCTATAGTTTCTTCAAATTTCGACGAATTTTTTATGGTTCGTGTTGCTGGTTTAAAAAATCAAGCATTATTAGACTCTGGCTGGACAGATATTGCAGGGTTATCAGCTAAAGAACAATTAGCTCGAATATCGAAGCGTGCGCATGAAGTGTTTGAAAAACAACACAAGCTTTTTTCAACCGATGTTCTTGTAGATTTGAAAAAAGAAGGCATAATATATGTGCCTCCAGCAGAGTTTACTTCAGAAGAAAAACAATTTACTGAGAATATATTCAGAGATCAAATATTTCCGTTGCTTACACCTTTACGCACTGAAGAAAATGGTGATTTACCCTTACTTTCAAATTTAAAAGTACACATTGCCTTTTTACTAAATCCTTTACCAACAGAAAGAGCCTTATATAATGAAAGTCAAACAAACGACGAAAAGCCATTGGCCTTTGTACAAGTGCCAAGTGTTATAGACCGAATAATTTGGCTTCCTTCAGATTCAAAGAAAAAGCGATTTGCACTTATTGAAGATATAATCACACTTTTTGGAACAACCCTTTTTTCTGGTTTTGCAGTAGAGCAAACACTTGTTTTTAAACTTGTTTGCGATGCTGCTTTTGCGGTAAACGAAGAAGTAGAGGATAATTTTATAGAGGCAATGGAAAACATTATTAGTGAGCGAAAAAAGGCGGTTCCTATTCGTCTTACGTGTACATCTGACAGTAGCGACATTGCAAAAATTATAATAAAAAAAGCAAATCTAAGTGAACACGATGTCTACAGTACCGAAACTCATTTTATTGACTTAAAAAATTTTGGAGGCCTTGAATCTATTGATGGCTTTTCTCATCTTCGATATCCAAAGTGGAAAAACTTTTATCCAGAAATGCTAGAGCCAAAACAGCCTCTTTGGGATAGTTTAAAACAAAAAGACCTTTTATTACATGTTCCATATGAATCGTATGATCCTGTTTTGCAGTTTATTCATGATGCCGCCGAGGATGATGATGTTCTTGCGATTAAAATGACTCTTTACAGAACGAGCGGAGACTCTCCTTTGATTAAAAGTCTTATAAAAGCAGCAGGAAAAGGGAAACAAGTAACCGTTTTTGTTGAATTAAAAGCGCGCTTTGATGAAGAAAGAAATATTACTTGGGCGCATACCCTACAAAAAGCAGGCGTTATTGTAATTTACGGTATTGCTCACTTAAAGGTTCATGCAAAAATTTTATATGTTGTACGCAAGGAGCATTCTGGTATTGTACGTTATGTACATATGGGAACAGGAAATTATAATGAAAAAACTGCTCGCCTTTATGTAGATATGTCCCTTTTTACAACAAACGCAGAAATTGCAAATGATATTGCACTTTTATTCAACATGATTTCTGGATATTCTGCTGTACAAAACATGAACCATCTTTTTATGGCACCGGTTACTCTAAAATCACAACTTCTTTCAATGATTGACAGAGAAATACAATGCTCTACAAAAGAAAACCCTGGTTTAATTATAGCAAAGATGAATAGCCTAGCACATCCTGAAATTATAAAAGCCTTGTATAAAGCAAGCAATGCCCATGTTTCAGTGCTTCTTAATGTAAGAGGAATTTGCATGCTTGTGCCTGGTGTAAAAGATCAAAGCGAAAACATAAAGGTTATTAGCATTATTGACAGATTTTTAGAACATACCCGTATTTTTTATTTTCAAAACGGTGGATCTGAAGAAATGTATTTGTCTAGTGCCGACTGGATGCCAAGAAACCTCGACAGACGGGTAGAACTTATGTTCCCTATTTTACAAAAGCCGATTTTTCAAGAGATTAAAGAAACGTTAAGAATATATTTTTCAGACAATCAAAAAGCACATATAATGAATTCTGACGGAACATGGACACAAAACTCTGATAAAGATGCATTACCTGTTAGGAGTCAAGAAGCACTTTATAGCTTGTACATGCAAAGGGCACAAAAAGAAAGTAAAAAAACTGCGAAAGAGTTTCAAGTACGAAAAAAGCAACATAAGAAAAAGTAAGATTTTCTAAACCAAAACAACAGCCTTTAGCCTCGCAAAAAGAACATAGCCTAAACCCGCTAGATCGTAGTGAGCATATAAAAGAATAACAACAAGGAGAATTAGACATGAAAAAAATAACCGTAATTGTAATTGCATTATTTTTGGCGGTAAATGCATTTGCAGAGGAGTTAGAGTTTGTAACAGTAAGAGATGCTACTGCTTGGAAGTATGATGCAGAATATTCAACAATTGACTTGCTAGATGAGGATATAGAAACGGTCTTACCAAAAGGTACGCTTGTTACATTGCATCCCGTGTTCCGAGATCATGAGTTAGTTAAAAGAGAAGGTAATGTTGAAACTGTGGAAAAGGTGTTTGCCTATGCAGTTATTGATACGAATACAGAAAAGAAGTATTGGGTTTTGCTTTCTGATTTAATGCCTGCAAACACTTCCTCTGTTTTTGATGAACATTTTATTACAGAAGCACATCAGCCTTCACGCTATTTAATGTCGGCGTACTTTGTAGATATATTACAAAGTGGGACAAGAGCTACGATGCAAAAATACGAAGAAGAATGGGTTAGAAGAAATGGCGAAGGTGATGAGTATGATCCACCATGGTGGGAATCTAGCAAAATATCAAAGCCCGCAATGATAACATCTAGTGCAATTCACTTAAAATTTTTTCAAGATTTTTTTGTACAGGACATTGAAAACATTGAAAATGGATACAAAGTTTTTGTTAAAGTAAATAAAACATGG
>CAYJOZ010000001.1:33835-34349 GCA_964371925.1 uncultured Treponemataceae bacterium
TACGAAGATGGCTATTTTCCAAAGAAAGATGAACTTACTTTGTTATTTCAGTTTGATGGTGACTATGTAGATATATATATTGACACCTTGGAAAACAAAGTTTTTTCGCTTGTCTACGTAAGCCCAGAGTTTTACGAAGGAGTACAAACGCTCATTAAAGATGATATTCAAGTAGACCTAACAAACATCATATGGCCGACGAGATGTGCAAACGATAGCAGCGATTATGATAGTAATATTGTTCGCAATCATGCTGTAGGGAACACCTACCGTGCTACGGATAACATACGTGTTCGAGATTCGGGAGGATTAACAGGGAAAGGCCTTTTTGTTTTGCCAAAAGACACCCCTGTAAGAGTAATTGTACATGGAGCGAATGAAGTTATTGATGGCATTAGTGCAAGCTGGCTACAAGTAGAAGTAGCAGAAGATAGCAAAGACACCGAAGGCAATGCAGTGGCAAAAGGAACTACAGGGTGGCTTTTTGGTGGCTATGTAAGCATGGAAAAAGAGG
>CAYJOZ010000002.1:0-32096 GCA_964371925.1 uncultured Treponemataceae bacterium
TTTCTTTTTATTGCTTCAAGTTGTTTTCCCCTTGCAATAAGCGTTACATCTTTTTCGGCTTTGTGCATATACGCTGCGATGCATCCTCCTGTACCGCCAGCTCCAATAATTAGATATTTCATTTTCAGGCCTAACTAAATAGAATAATATACTGAAAAGAAATGTAGAATACTACCTGCTAATACAAATAAATGCCAAATTGGATGCATCCATTTAACTTTTTTCATTGCATAAAAAATAACACCAAGTGTGTACGCGATGCCACCAAGTAGTAAGAATACAAGGCTTATGGATGGGAGAGCGTCTTTCATTGGTCTGTAAGCGAATACTATAAGCCAACCCATAGCAATATAGGTAAGTAATGAGATGATTCGTATTTTTTTTCCGAATATTGAATACATTGTTATTCCCACAATTGCCAATCCCCAGATAATGCCGAATAGTGTCCATCCAATTACGCCGTTTAGTGATGCTAAACAAAAAGGTGTGTATGTTCCCGCAATGAGCAAATAAATTGCACAGTGATCAAAGATAGCAAATACAGCCTTTGCCCTTGGTGGGGTAAGCGCGTGGTAGAGTGTAGACATCATGTAAAGTATTACGAGTGTTGCTCCGAATATTGTCCAGCTCACTACGTATTCTGCTACTAATTGTTGTGGTGCATATACAACTGCACGAACAATTAACAGAACGAGAGCTGCAACTGCAAGCCCCGCTCCAATACCATGGGTTACAGAATTAAATATTTCTTCACCTGTAGAATAAATTTTTGGAACATTGTCCCATTTCTTTTTTGATTCTGCTTTTTGTAAGCGCTTTGCTTCACTGTTTTTTATTTTTTCTATTGCGCGTTGGTCTGAGTCTGCACTTAATTGCATTTTCATTTCATATTTTGTTCTTGCAATATCGTTTTTTGCTTGTCTTTTGATATTTTCAATTTTTACTAAATGGTCTTCTCTAATTTCGCTTCTTGTTTTTATTTCCATAGTTTTAACCTCTATATAGTATTAGACCGAATAATCTATAAAAAGTTGCAGTCATATAGAAAAAAGATTGTTAAAAGAAAATATCAATAATTATTTTTATACAGAGTGAAAGTGCAACAATGGCAATAACAGGCCTTACAAAAGAAGATCCTATTTTTATTGCTAGGCGAGATCCTAAAAAATTACCACCAATTGCACACACGGCTGCAGGAATTGCAAGTGCGAATATAACCTTACCGCCAACAATAAAAGTAATTGCGGATGCAAGGTTAGATGCTAAGTTTACAACCTTTGCTGTTCCTGAGCCTTCTACAAGGTCAATGTGCATAAGACCTGCGAAAATAAGGATTAGAAACATTCCTGTTCCAGGTCCAAAAAAACCATCATATGCTCCAATAATGAATCCTGTTATCAATGAATAGGTAATTGTTTTTTTATTTGACAGAGGAGTGATGTTTGGTGATCGTCCAAATGTTCGGCGTGTTAAGGTGAAAATTGCTACTACCGGAAGTATAATTAAGAGGCTCAATTGTAATGCAGTATCTGAGAGGTAAAGGGCTAATAATGTTCCAAGATAGGATCCCGGAAGAGCAGCTAAAGCTCCGAATGATGCGATTTTTATATTCATTTTTCCATTTCGAAAATAGTTGATTGCTGCAATAACTGTTCCGATACAGGCGGAGAATTTATTTGTACCGTATGCGTTATGGATGGGAAGTCCTGCAAGCATGTAGGCAGGAATAGAGATTAGTCCACCTCCACCTGCAATTGAATCTACAAAGCCTGCTAAAAAAACAAGCGGGCATATAATGGCAAGCATTATTTCATATGAAAAATCCACTCGGCTCTATCCTTATATAGTGTTATGTTGTTGAGTTGGTTGCTTTTTGACGTTGTGCTTCGTATAAAAGAACACCTGTAGCAACAGAAACATTTAAGCTATCGATTTTTCCGCAAGTTGGGATTGAGACAACAGAATCGCACTTTTCTTTAAGTAGACGGCTAATTCCAGAACCTTCACTTCCAAGAACAAGGGCAGTATTTCCTTTTAAATCCAGGTCATACAATGATGTTCCTTTCATATCTGCTGCATACACCCAAAAGTGCAAGTCTTGTAATTTTTCAACAACTCGTACAAGGTTTGCAACTACTGTTATAGGAACCCAACTGGATGCACCCGCGCTACTTCTTGCAACAACATCGCCTTTATGAACACTTCCATGTTCAGGAATTATAAGAAGATTTGCACCGAATTGGTCACAACTTCTCATTATAGCTCCTATATTATGTGGATCAGTAATATTGTCTAATATAACAACCGTGAGGCCAGAGCTTTGTTTTGACGTAAGTTCTGCCATAAAAGCATCAAATTCTACTATATTTTGAGTCTTTTCGGCTTCTCCGTTTTTAAATACGAGAACAAGACCTCTGTGATCTCTTGAAGTTTCGTGCAAAGAGGATACAAGTGTATCTAGTTCTTTATCTGATGATTCGCGAGAAGGAACTTGCAGTTCTTTTGCATGGGCTAGAATTTTTTTTACCCTTGGACCTGCTTTTGCATACACTAGCTCTACATCATTAGGAGCAGTTTGATTTTTTTTAAGTAATCGAAGTTGTTCTTCGATGGCATGAAAGCCAGTTAATACATTCATTATGCTTGCTTATCTTCCACAACATTGTTTGTATTTTTTGCCAGAAGAACAAGGGCATGGATCATTTCTTCCAACTTTTGTCCCTTCTCTCACAACTGTTGTTGGAGTTATGCTTCCATATGAATAATACCATTGGTTATTTTTCTTTTCAAAGTTTGCTCGCTCTTTGTGAACTTCTTTTAAGCCTTTTTGACGGTATGTTGCTGTGAATTCAACTACACCTTCTGTGTCGTTTTCTCCACCTTTTTCAGTTCTGAGAATTGAAAGTCCGAGCCAGTCTGATTTTTCACTCCACTTTCTTGTTTCTTCATGATCAATCTCGCTGTCCTTATCATTATTAAGGCATGATGAAACAATAAAATCAATTTCATGTTTTGCGTAAGCTGTATAGCGTGCTCTCATAAGTGCTTCAGCTGTTTTTGCTGGATTTGTACCTTTGATTACAGGTTCACAGCATTCTTTGTACTCTTTTTTTGACCCGCAAGGGCATAGTGTGTTTTCGATCATGAGTCGATTATAGTGATTTGAGAGAAAAATAGCAAGCGGTGCTATTTTTGGCCATAATATGCGTTTTCTCCATGTTTTCTTTGATAATGCTTATCTATTACATAATCTGGCAGAGCTTCAATTTCGTTATTTATTTTGATGGTTGTCAATGCCATTTTTGCTACTTCTTCTAAAACACAAGCATTGTACACTGATTTACTTGCATCTTTTCCCCATGTAAAAGGTCCGTGCCCACCAACTAAAATCATTTGGCATTCTTCTGGATTTAATGATTCTTCAAAAAAGGCTCCTCGAGAGGTTTGGCCAATTATTGATGGAACAGGATAGGCTTTCTTTGGGTTTATTAAAGTTTCAATAATCAATGTACCGGTTTCTTTTTCGTATTCACGCTTTACAGCTTCTTCTGTGAGTATTTGAGTGCATGGTATTGGATAAAAGCCATGGTCTGCATGTGTAGTTCCAAAAATTGGAATTGATCTGCAGGCTTGTGCCCAGGAAGATGCAATAGGGGAGTGTGTATGTGTAATGCCTCGCACATCTCGCTTAGTTTCCACAAACCATTTATAAAGCTCTAGGTGAGTAGGTGTATCTGATGATGGGTTTAAAGAGCCATCAATAATTTTACCTTCTAAGTCTATTATCACCATTTGATCTGCTGTTAATTCATCATACGGAACACCAGATGGTTTTATTGCAAATACTCCTGCATCTTTATCAAAGGCGGAAACATTGCCCCATGTGTAAATTGCGAGGTTTCTCACTGGTATTTCCATGTTTGCAAGATATGCTTCTTGTTTTAGTTCTTTGTACATATATAATCCTTATTTATACGCTATTGAATTCCAACGAATTTCATTTCTAAAGTTATGAATAGTTGTTCCTTGTGTAATTGATAATAGCTCAACTCTTGCGATTTCTGCATAATCACGGAGTACATCTAGTGGCACACTGTCAGAATATGCCGTGTGATGGCCTCCTCCTGCTAAAATCCATGCTTCGCTTGAAGTAATAAAGTCAGGAAGAGGCTGCCAAAGTACTCTTGCCACAGGTAGGTTTTCAAAATTGTTCTGAGGTGATATAGTTTTTACGTCATTTGTGACTAACCTCATGTGGTTTCCCATGTCAACCATGGATACACAAATAGCATTTCC
This sequence comes from uncultured Treponemataceae bacterium, assembly GCA_964371925.1. Taxonomy (GTDB): domain Bacteria; phylum Spirochaetota; class Spirochaetia; order Treponematales; family Treponemataceae; genus CAYJFX01. The sequence continues at coordinate 4,297 of CAYJOZ010000002.1, forward strand.
TTCTTTGCCAGTAAAGACCAGTCGTGCCGGATCTGTTTTATCGCCAATGCCAAGAGGATGTACTTCTATGGTAGGTTTTGCGCTTGCAACACTCGGACATACCTCTAACATATGCGCACCTAGATTTAGCATGTTATCCTCTTCTAGGTTATACGTATAGTCTTCCATGAAAGAGGTGCCTGCGTTTTCAATTCCTGCTGTCATAACTTTCATAGTTCTTACCATAGCGGCAATCTTCCAGTCGCCCTCTCCTGCAAAGCCCCATCCATCTGCCATCATGTTTTGGCAAGCAAGTCCAGGAAGTTGCTTTAACCCGTGTAAGTCTTGAAAGTTTGTTGTAAAAGCCCATGCATTATGCTGTTTCATGAACTTTCGCATAGCAACTTCGACTTTTGCCTGCTCCCTTATTTGTTCGTTTGCGAATGCCTCATTTGCATGATTTGCAATTATATATCTGCTTTCATATTCTCTTGTTTTTTCATCTATTTCAGATTCAGTAACCGAATTAATAACTTCGACTAAATCTCCAATCCCATAAAAAGGAACAGACCAGCCTAGCTTTATCATTCCTTCAACTTTATCGCCGCAGGTTACTGCTACATCTCTCATATTATCACCAAAGCGTACAATTACAAGGTTTTTACCGTCTTCATAAGCTACAGCTGCTCTCATCCACATTGCAATTCTGTTTCGTGTACTTTTATGAGACCAATGTCCAGCAATAACTTTTCGTGGAATATCCATTCTTGCTGTTATGTATCCAAATTCTCTGTCTCCATGTGCTGACTGGTTAAGATTCATAAAGTCCATGTCTATTGTTTTATACGGAAGTTTTTCGTTAAACTGCGTGTTTAACTGGAGTAATGGCTTATCTAAAACAGATAAACCTCTTATCCATATTTTTGCAGGGCTAAATGTGTGCATCCAAGTGATAACACCTGCACATGACGGATTTGCATTTGCTTCTGTTATTATTTTGTGGATAGACTGTGAATCAGTTAATATAGGTTTGTATACAACTTGAAAAGGGAGATTGCCATTTTTTCCATCACTATTAGATAATTTTGCATTTTCATTAAAGCTTTCAACTATTTTTTGAGAATGTATAGCTGCTTGTGCAATTGTTTCTGCTCCGTATAAGTGTTGGCAGCCAGTTAAAAACCAAAACTCATATTTTTCTAATTCTTGTTCATATTCTTTCATGTGTGTTATTACCCCATAATAAATTCAGCTAGATTTTCACGATAATAAATTTCTATACCTATATCAGTATCGGTGTCTGGAGACTGGTTCAATATCATTTTCTTATACAATAAACTTACTGCTTGGTAGCCTTGGCTTAGTTGTTGTTGAGAAATAACCATATCTATATTGCCTTTTAGTAAACAATCTACATTATTTTTTTGTAAATCAAAGCCAATGATGCTAAATGTTTTTTCAATATTTTTTGCAATAAGATAACTATGTAGCATAAAAACTGCATTGTTCGGTATAAAGAAGCCATCAATGCTAGGGTATTTTGCAAAAACAGAATCTAAGAATTCAAAAATTGAATCTTCCCTATTATCCCAATCCCAAGACTTATGGTGAACATCAGCGTCGCTGTATCTTGCAAAGTATGCCATAAAACCACGTGAGCGCTCTTTTAAATTGTATGCATCAGAGTGTAATTGGATGCAGACAAAACATTCTCCTTGTGGTTCAAGCATTTTCATAACACGTGCAGCACAATAGCCTGCTTTAAAGGGGTTTTGTGCTAAAGTAAATAGTGGTTTGCTATGAGGTAGCGGAGAATCAACAAAGATGTACGGAATATGAGAGAACATATTGAGTACTTCATATGCTTCATCTGGTACTACTGGAGCCATAATGAGTGCATCAATTGAAAGATCCAGCATTTTTTTTCCTGCTTGAATACAACTTCCTTTTATGGTTCGGTCAAACTCAATATATACTACGCGTATCGAAAAAACTGATAACTCTTGTTCTGCTTTTCGAATTCCATCGAATAAACTTTGCCAATATTCACTTTCACTATTGAGAACAGGTATTAAAACTCCTATACAGTAGTCACGATTTTTTTTTAAGTGTTGTGCGATAGGGTTTGGGGTATATTTGTATTCAGCAATTGCTTTTTCAATTTTTTCGCGGGTTGCAGGGGAAACCTTTCCTCTGTTGTGGAGAACTCGGTCCACAGTACCAATAGATACTCCAACTTTTTTTGCTATTTCTGTAATTGTCATTACCAGTCCTTTTGTGTGTACGTACACGCTATGTAATTATGATATAGTAAGTGTAGTAAAAAATCAAGGAAAAAAACATAAAAAATTATATTTTTAGGTATAATTTGCTTGACAAATTCAAATTTCTGCGGCATACTGTATAAACTAAGTGTGTACGTACACATAAATTTAGTGTTAACGTACACACTTTGAGTGATGCCTTGTAGTTTAAGGCATTTAATTAATTCATTTTTCAACAAATAAGGAGGAAAAAATGAAAAAAATGGCATTGGTATTATTTACCGTTTTAGCACTTGGGTTTGGTCTTACTAGCTGCGGTGGCGAAGAAGAAGTTCAAGCAAAAGAAACATTAACTATTGGTATGTCTTTCCAAGAAATGAAAAACGAATACTTTGTAGTTATGAATGAAGCATTACAAGAATTAGGCGCAAGCCTTGGAGCAACTGTTTATACAGCAGATGCATCACATGATATTGTAAAGCAAGTAGCTGATGTTGAAGATTTACTTCAAAAAGGTGTTGATATCTTAATTATTAACCCTACTGACTCTGCAGGTATTAAAAGTGCTGTAGAACTTGCTGCAAGCCAAGGTGTAACAATTGTTTCTGTTGACGCTCAAGCTGAAGGTCCTGTAACTGCATTTGTTGGTTCAAAAAACTATGATGCAGGTGTTTTAGCTGGACATGCATTAGCTGAAGCTATTGGCGAGTCAGGAGAAGTTGCTATTCTTGATGGTATCCCAGTTGTTCCTATCTTGGAACGCGTTCGAGGTTTTAGAGATGCAGTTGCAGAATATCCTAACATTGAAATTGTTACAATGCAAAATGGTCGACAAGAAAGAGATGTTGCTTTAAGTGTTACAGAAAACATGATTCAAGCAAATCCAAACTTAGTTGGTATTTTCAGTGTTAATGACGAAGGTTCATTAGGTGTTCTTAGAGCAATAGATGCATCAGGAAAAGATATTAAACTTACAAGTGTTGACGGAAACCCTGAAGCAGTTGCAGCAATTGCAGAAGGTGGCGCATTCGTAGCTACAGCAGCACAATATCCACGTGATATGATTCGTATCGGTGTTGGTATGGCTTTAGCAAAACACTGGGGAGCAAATGTAGTTCCTGCAGAAGTGCCAATTGATGTTAACCTAATTGATGCAAGCAACGCTGCATCTTTCTCTTGGTAAGCTGAATTAGAAATAAGTATTGAAATAAAAGGATAGGAGTTGTTATGCCCGCTACGATTTTAGAAATGAAAAACATAGAAAAACATTTTGGAGGCATTAAAGCATTACAAAAGGTTAGTATGAATCTTAAGGAAGGTGAAATTCTTGCCATTCTTGGAGAAAACGGAGCGGGTAAATCGACTCTTATGAAAGTACTTACTGGAGTTTATCATGCAGATGAGGGAGAGATTATAGCTTTTGGGAATAAGGTTGATTTGAGAAACTATAAAGAAGCGCAAGCTATTGGTATCAATATTATTTTTCAAGAACTAAGTCTTATTCCTCATCTAACAGTATGGGAAAATATATTTTTAGGTAATGAACTTTTTAAACTTGGTGTTGTATTAGATGTTGATACAATGCGAAAAAAATCAAAAGACTTGCTTGTTGAATTGGGTGTAGATGTAAACGTTGATGACTTTGTAATGGACTTAAGCATTGCAGAAAAACAATTTGTTGAAATTGCAAAAGCTTTGTCTGTTGAGTCGAAAATTCTTATTTTAGATGAACCTACTTCGACACTCACCCCAAATGAAGCAGAAAAACTATTTAAAATATTACGACAGTTAAAAGCTCAAAACGTAGGTATTATTTATATTAGCCATCATATAAACGAGCTTTATGAGATAGCTGATGATGTGTTGATATTACGAGATGGAATGACTATTGATCAAAAGCCAATAGCATCTTTAACGAAAGATCAATTAATTGAAAAGGTAATTGGACGTTCACTTGGATTTGACTTTCCACAAAAAGAATACACACCGTGCGACGAAAATGTATTAGAAGTAACAGACATACAGCTATTGAAACACACACCGACGCTAAATTTTAACTTGCGACGTGGAGAGATATTAGGTTTCTTTGGTCTTGTTGGATCTGGCCGTACAGAGCTAATGCGTGCGCTAATAGGTGCGGATTCGGTTGTCCGAAAAGAAGTTACCTTGCGTGGTAAAAAAGTTACCATAAAAAATCCAAGCATGGCTTATAAACTTGGAATTGGGATAATTCCTGAAGATAGAAAAACAGAAGGTCTTATTCTTCCTTTTAGTGTTGGTGAAAATATTTACTTAAATAATCAAAACGGAGCTTTGGCTGATTTTAAGTATCTTAAAGATAACGCAGCAGATAAAATAGGAAAGCTCAGAATAAAAACTCCAGGGGGAGCAACTCCTGTTGTAAATTTGAGTGGAGGAAATCAGCAAAAAGTGGTAATAGCCAGATGGTTAAGTACTACTTGTGATATTCTAATCTTTGACGAGCCAACACGAGGTATTGACGTAGGTGCAAAAGATGAAATCTATAGAATAATCAATGATTTAGCAAAACAAGGAAAATCAATAATTGTAATTACTTCCGAAATGGAAGAAGTTATAGGTATTAGCGATAGAATTATGGTATTAAAGCAAAATAATATCGTAGCAGAGCTGCCTAGCGGCACTGATCAAAATAAAATTATGGCATATGCTGTTGGAGGAGTGGAGTAGTATGTTATCAAAAGAAAAAATTATTTCAATTATTAAGAAGCCATATATAATGGCATTTATGGGATTCTTATTAATGTTTATATTGATGTCAATACTGTCACCTCGATTCTTAAACATTAATAACCTTTCATCAATTACTCGTCAAATTGCAATTAACTCAATATTAGCAATTGGTATGACTTTTGTAATATTGACAGGTGGGATAGATTTGAGCGTAGGTTCTGTTGCTGCACTATCAGGAACAGTTATAGCAATATTATTAAAAAGCGGTTTGGGTACTCCTATTGCGCTGATTGCCGGATTAGCAATGGGTGCTGCATTCGGAGCGGTGAGTGGTTTCTTTATTTCAAAGAGAGTTTTGCCAGCTATTATAGTGACATTATCGATGAGCATGATTGCACGTGGAATTGCTTTGCTGATGACAGGAGGATATCCGGTATCAGATATCGAGTCACCAATCTTTAATATTGCTGTTGGAGTAGTACCAACTATATTAGTATTGGTGCTCACACTGTGTGCATGGTTTTATCTAACATATATGAAAGCTGGTCGTTACTTATACGCAATAGGAAGTAATGAAGATGCATTGTTTATGTCTGGTATTAATGTATCTAAATTTAAATGGCTTGCATATATTTTGTGTGGCTTTACATCAGCAGTTGCAGGTGTAATGCTTCTTGCTCGGACACACAGTGGACAGCCTAATGCAGGTACCGGTTTTGAGATGGATGCAATTGCTGCTGTAGTACTTGGTGGTGCTAGCATTAGTGGTGGAACAGGCCATATTGTAGGGACTATTATAGGTGCTTGTACATTGGGGCTTATTAGTAATGGTCTTAACTTGCTAAATATAAATCCATTTACACAGCAAGTTATTAAAGGTTTGATAATTTTAGGTGCAATCTTAATTGGAAGTAGAAAAAAAGCTAAGTAGCTTACATAGTTCATAATATAATAAAAGATTTTGGAGGATACAATGAGTTTACCAGAAAAAATGACAGCTGTTGTTAATTATGGAGCAACAGATTTTCGTCTTGAAGAAGTTCCTTGCCCAACAGCGGGTAAAGAAGAATTAGTTGTAAAAGTTGAAGCAACAGGTATATGTGGTTCTGACGTGCATTGTCATGGCGGTGCCGATATGTACTGGGGTGGAGAGGACCCTTGGGTAAAAACACCTGTAATTCCAGGACATGAGTTTATTGCAAGAGTTGTTGCAGCTGGAGAAGGTGCAGAAGAACACTTTGGTGTCAAAGTTGGGGATCGTGTAATTGCAGAACAAATCATTCCTTGTAATAAATGCCGATTCTGTAAAACTGGCAAATACTGGATGTGTGAAAAACATGATATTTATGGTTTTCAAAAAGATGACAGCGAAGGTAGCTGGGCTGAATACATGTTATTTAAGAAAAATGCAGTTGTTCACAAGGTTCCAGAAGACCTAACAATGGAAGATGCTGCTTTTATCGAACCTATGGCTTGTGCATTACACGTAGCACAAAGAGCTCAAATAGATTTTTGTGATGTAGTAGTAGTAGCAGGTGCTGGACCATTAGGTCTTTCAATTATTCAATGTCTAAAACTAAAAACTCCAAAAGAACTAATCGTTATAGATATCGAAGATAAACCACTTGAGTTAGCAAAAAAACTTGGGGCTACTATGGTATTAAATGCTAAAAATGTAGACGTAATAAAGAAAGTAAAAGAGTTAACAGGCGGGTACGGTTGTGATGTTTATATTGAAGCAACAGGGCATCCTACAGGTGTTACACAAGGTTTAGATATGATTCGCCGCTTAGGTCGATATATCCAATTTAGTGTTCTTGGCTCAGACGTAACTACCGATTTTTCTGTAATTGGGGATAGAAAAGAGTTAGATTTATTAGGTTCTCACTTAGGACCATATTGCTATGAAACTGCAATTGACCTATTTTCACGAAAACTTATAACATCGGAAGGTTTAGTAACTCACAAATTTGACTTAAAAGATTTTATGAAAGCACTAGAAGTTGCACGATCAAAAGAAAGTATAAAAGTTCTTTTGATTCCTTAATATGAGGTAAAAAATGGGCGTAGCTGGGTAGTTTATTTATTCAGCTACGTACCCTTTGCCTACTCATGAACGATGGCAAAATTATTATGGAACTAAAAATATGAAAGAAAAAAAACAACATATTGTTGATGGAAATATTTCGCTAGGTATTGAACTTGGCTCAACTCGTATCAAGGCAATATTGCTAGATTTTGACAATACAATTCTTGGCTATGGCGAACATAGTTGGGAAAACAAATTTGAAGATGGGGTATGGACATATTCTCTCGAAGCAATTTTTTCTGGTTTGAAAAGTTGCTATGCAAAATTACAAGAATACGTACGAAATGAATATTCTGTAGAAATAACTAAAATTTCCTATATGGGAATTTCAGCCATGATGCATGGATATATGGCGTTTGATAGCGAAGATAACTTGCTTGTACCTTTTAGAACTTGGAGAAATACCAGTACTGGGCAAGCAGCAAAAATATTAACAGAATCCTTTGATTGTAACATTCCTTTACGATGGAGTATTGCACACTTATATCAATCTATTTTAAACAATGAAGCGCATGTTAGTAAAATAGCATATATGACAACGTTATCAGGCTTTATCAATTATATGTTAACAGGCGAAAAAGTTTTAGGAGTCGGCGATGCTGTGGGCATGTTCCCTGTATTAAACAATGACTTTGATCCAGAAAAAATTGATATATTTTCTAAGACAGTAAAAGGTACTAGTTTTACACAAAATCTAAAAGATATACTTCCTAAGGTTTTAGTAGCAGGTCAAAAGGCAGGGACTTTAACAAAAGAAGGTGCTTTGTTGCTTGATGATACAGGTGCATTGCAACCAGGTACAATTTTTGCACCACCAGAGGGAGATGCAGGGACAGGTATGGTTGCAACAAATTCTATTACTCCGCGAACGGCAAATATCTCTGCAGGTACAAGTATTTTTTCTATGGTTGTACTAGAGAAGCAGCTTTCAAAGCGATATGATGAAATTGATATTGTAACAACTCCAAGTGGCGATTATGTAGCTATGGTTCACTGTAATAACTGTACATCCGACTTGGATTTATGGGTGGGAATTTTTAAAGACTTCCTAAAAGATTTAAATGTAGATGTAAAAACGAGTGTAGTATTTGATACGTTATACAATGCTGCAATGAAAGGAAACGCCGATTGTGGAGGCCTTTTAAGTTATAATTATCTTTCAGGTGAGCATAATACGGGTTTTGAAAGTGGAAGACCTTTGTTTGTACGAAGCCCAAGTAGTAATTTTAATTTACCTAATTTTATGTTGTCAAATTTGTATTCTACACTAGCAACACTAAAAATTGGAATGGACATTCTTTTCAAGGATGAAAAAATAGAACTACTTCGCGTTTTAGGCCATGGCGGACTATATAAAACTGCTCATGTAGGTCAACAAATTACTGCAAACGCATTAAATGCACCTGTATCTGTTATGGAAACTGCAGCCGAAGGTGGTGCATACGGAATTGCTGTTTTAGCAAACTATATGAGAGAATCATGCAGCCTGAGTGAGTTTTTAGATACTAAGGTATTTGCAGGTTCCAAGGTGATTACAGTGCAGCCAGAGCAAAATGGTGTAGCTGGATTTGAAAAGTATATTAATCGTTATAAAAAAGGTTTTGCCATAGAGCGAGCTGCAGTCGAAAATTTAGACGACTAGTATTTAATTCTAAGTGTAATTATAGGGCATTAAAATGTTGATATTCAATATTTTAATGCCATTTTTTTTCATTATATTTCAAATCTACATGCCTCATTATTTGCAAACGAAACTAAACTATCGATTGAAGTATTTACCATCATGCCAACAGCCTCATAGGTAAAAAAGGCTATGTGTTGTGTCATTATTACATTCGGAAATTGTCGTAAATAGGCCATTTCACGGTTTTCTAAAATATCAGAACGCCTGTCTTGGTGATAAATACCTTTTTCATTTTCAATAACATCTAGGCCAAGGGCTCCTACTTTTCGTGCTTCAATGGCATCGATAATATCTTCTGTATTAATAAGTTCTCCGCGCGCACAGTTAATAATTATCACGCCATCTTTCATTGTTGCAAGTGAATCTTTATTTATCATGTAGCGAGTGGAATCAAGTAGGGGAGTGTGAAGCGTAATTATATCGCTTTTTTTGTATAGCTCTTCAAGTGTTACATATTCAATTTTGTTTTCTAAGCGTGGGTTATGATAGGTATCGAATCCAATAATTTTGCATCCAAATCCTGTTAAGTTTTCAACAACTTGGGCACCAATATTTCCTGTTCCAACAACACCTACGGTTAAGCTTCGCATTTCTTTCCCTTGCAAGCCAGACAAAGAGTAATCATTTACATTTCCTCGAAACATTGCTTGTTTATAATGGCGCAAGCTCATAAGCATTAGCATTACAGTATAATCTGCAACACCATTTGGGTCATAGTAGGAGCGACTTATTTTAAAACCTAATTTCTTTGCATGAGGAACATCAATATGATCAAACCCAATAGTTCTTGTTGAAATATATTTTACCCCATTGTTTTTTAATGCATCAAGGATATCTTTTTCAATAACACTTTGTCCTAAAATGCTTATGCCATCATAGCCTTTCACGAGGTCTATGTTATCAAACGTTAGATTGTCTTTAACTCGTTTAACTTCTACCTTTAATTTCTTAAAGTGTTCTGTTTCATAATCTTTTGCTTCAAATGCAATAAATTTCATACTTTCCTCTATTTTTTCTTAATTGCAACAAGTGTTAAATCATCATATTGTTCATCTTCTTTAATGTGAGTGTAGTACATGTATTCAGCAAACTCGGCATGGTCACGTTTATTTGAACAATATTCCCCATATTGTATAAAATGCTCTTGCAAAAACGAATCAATCTTTCTATCAACTTGTACACGGTCAAACTCTGTTGCATTTGGAGTAGGATACATGCGGAAAATCTTTTCAACAGATACGAGCGCCATTATAGCATTTTCTGCAGTTGGTTCACAAGTACTGAAGTCAAAAACTAATGCTTCATTATCAATTGGACTATGATATTTTTCAATTTTATAGGTTGATTGCGCAAATACAGCCTCAATAATAGCGTTTACACGCTCTGGAGCCATTTCTTCCCCGTCCATACCAAATGCATGGTGGCCATGTACATCACCTTCAGTGAGACCTTCTTCTTGACATAGAACAACATTGTAGTCTTTATCTCTAAAGAGCCGTTTTGCCTCTTCTATACCGTCAGTATAGAGGAATAAAACATCATCTTTATCTAAGTGTAATTTTTCTACAACGAAGCCACCTTTCATATCTACCATAAATGTTGGGAATACCCCTGATGCTGGAGTTTCTGTGAGTGCAATTGTTTTTTTCTTTCTTTCAGATGCATCATAAATGTGAATAAGGTTATCACCGGCATTACAAAAATGGACATCGCCACCTATAGAATCAAAAATACACATTGTAAAGGCTGCGAATCGTCCCTTAAATCCTCGGGATTCGATAAGGTCATTTATACGTCCTACAATTCCACTTAAATCATATTTGTCTTTTTTGAATGTCCAATCCTTAAAATAATTCAAGAATAATGTTGCAACTTCAACCATGATAAGAGATGCCGGAACCCCTTTACCAGAAACGTCACATTTAATTACAGCAAAATGTCTGTCATCGAGCTTTAAGTAGTCAAAGTAGTCTCCAGATACACCCTTTGCTCCTTCATAGTAACCAAAGAAGGCAGCATTGTCATCTTCTACAATACCTGTTGTAAGTTTTTTTCCTTCTTCGTCAACAGACAATGGGATAAACATTTTTTGAACTTCTTTACCAACGGTAAGGTCTTTTGCAGCTGCAGCAGCTTTTACAAGTCCATGAGTCATATCATTAACGATTTCTCCAAGATATCCAATCTCGTCCTTACTTGTAATTTCAATATCTTTCCCATCTAATTCTTCTTTATCTTCAGTATCTCGTATCATTTGCACATGGTCAGAAAGGCGTCTTATTGGGCGAATAATGATTGTTGCTAGAGTGAAAGAACCTATAACACCAATTGCAATTGCAAAGAATGAAATGATAAGTGTAGTTGTGGTAATGGTAAACTGAGCATCTGTTAGAGATTGTAGGAGGCTTTCTATGCTGATTTGCATAATTATAATACCACGAGTATATGTTTGCTCAGATCCTTGTCGGTAGAGTACTGGTTTGTAAAATAAAAACTTTGAGTTTTCTTCTGAAAATGTACTACTATTAAATTCTGGTGTTGAGCCTGAACCAAGTACCGAAAGAGCGTTGAGTTGTATTGTAAGGCTTTCTGTTAGCTGATTAATAATTGATTGAATTTCATTACGTCTTGCAACTGAAGCTTCGTCGGTTGCTAATGCAAGTGAAATACCTTCTTGTGTAAGAGCTGCTATATTCTCTGTGATTTCTCCAACTTCATCAATTGCAGTATTATTTATTTCAAGAGTTTGTTCAATAATTGGGACTATTACATCATCAGTGTAACGAGAAGATCCAAGAACTAATGTTTCGCTATCAATTTTTGATAGAATTTCAGGATCATTAGATACCCACACGTGATCTAAATTTGTGTCTCTTCCATCTGATGGCATACCTAAAATTGTTGCAAAGTCAACTTCTTCCATTGATTCTGTTTGGTTTAATAGGAGTCCCATTTCAAGTAAGTTTGCTGTAGGCATGAAGTTTTTTACACCGGCGGCTAAACTGTCCGATAGAACGTTTATTCTTTCTTGTAGACCTTCTGTTAAAGTTTCTTCTTGGGTGCTAATAAATACATAGCCAAATGGAATTGCTACTAATAAAATTACAGCGATAACCAAGACTGAAGTGAAGCCCATCATTTTATATCTCAGGCTTATTCCTTTGCTCTTAAGCTCTGCGGTTTTTTTCTTTGCCTCATGTGGCATAACGCCTCCTGTAATTAGTGCTTGTACTTCTTGCTGTACCAAAACGGTATCTTTAGCAGTGACAATTATTCCACGCATTGAGAAAATCATTCCTAATAATGCAAGTGCAAAAACTGTCCATAGAAGAACATCACTTATTTGTATTGTAAAGTCATATTTTTGAGTTATTGTGTCCCAATTAGGGTTATATTTATAAGAGTAATCGCCTACTTTAACTGTTCCAAATTCATCAATCGGTAACATCGGCGCAGACATGTATAGACCACGGTCCGTATGGAGCAATCCTATACGATACGTACCTTCTTCAAGATTAGAAAACTCAACTCCGGAAATTTGTTGGTCAGAGATAATGGAATAATCATCACGGGAGCGCTCTAGAACAAGGTCATATGGAGCTATACCATCACGGTCAATATAGATAGCTGAAATAACACCGTCGTATGTGAACCCTTTACCATAAATATTAAGAGAAACATTTCCAAAAATATCGGTTCTCGGTATTGCAGTTGTAATTGTTGTAAATGGAATATACTTGTTAAGAAGAACAGGGGTACTTGTTACTTCTCCAATGTTTCCAACTGAGTCAATTGAAGCTACTGAAAAAAGATAGACACCATTTTCTTGATTGTTCCACGAAGCCATTGGGTCGTTGGTCATTATACGAGGTGGCAGTTGTGGTGTAATAGTCTCGAGAGCTTCTTTTGTAAAATTATCAGGATTAGCATTATATGTAGAAAGCGGTGCGATATATTCTAGTGCATACGTATATCCATTGACAATATCAGTTTTGTCAGTATTTTCCCATGTTAGGATAAATGTATTCGAGTCTTGGAAGCCATCTTCATCAACTGCTGTCGAGTCTTGTATTGAAGGTGACAGTGGAGGCGTCGTATCGCGGAAATAAGTAATTACTGCACTGTCAGACCAGTTTCCAGCATTATCGAGAGAGCGCGCTTTTATGTACCACCGCCCATCTTCTTCTACGTAGGTTGTGATTCTCTGTTCATCGGGGAATGCCATGAATCTTTCAGGCGGATCTAAAAAAGCGCTCTTTGTGATTATCCATGAGTATCCAGCTATTCCTGATGAATCGTCGCCTGTGTTAACATTTATGTCAATTCTGTCTGCAGAAGAGCGTTGCCCTCTTGCGAATGAAACTGCTTCTAAGTCAGGAGGATTTGTGAATCTATCTACCGAGAGCCTAATTACTTGGGAGTCTTCTTCATTTCTTTGTTGCTCCCAAAAAATATGTAAATCCCTGTTATCATTTGTTACAAGAGGAAGACCAAATACAGATGAAATGTTTTCTGCTGAAACACGAGTTTCCACCCATAACACCCCTCTTTTTTGTGCAAAATAAATACTTTCTAAACCAAATCTTGTATCAAACCAGAGTATGGTTAGTTGCCCATTATAGGTGAAAAGTGTCGGCTGCCTTGCGATTACATTTTGTAATGTAACTTGCTCGATAGAATTTACAATTTGTCCAATAGAAGATAACTCTGCAATAAAAATACTTGGAGATTGTGGTGTTACAGGAGATCTTTCCCATGTAAGGTATGTTTTTCCTTCGAAAACATGCAAATAAGGACGCTGGTTACTAAAGCTATTTGAATCTGCCCCAGTGGCTTGTGTCGATGTAACAAGTGCAGCCTCAGTCCAGTTTTCACTATTAGGGCTTTGGTTCACCGATGAATACAATTGATAGGTTATACGATTGTTAGCAGTTACCGTTGACTGAAATACAACAATTTCGCTTCCATCCGGTTGAACACTAAAAGAAGGTACAAAAGAATTACTTAATGCTTGGGAAGGCGTAAACTCACTAAAAGGCGACCATGTAATACCATCGCTTGAGCGAGCTATTTCTAAAGAGAATGATTGCTCAACACCCTTTGTTGCAAAAACAATGAATCCTCCTCGACTATCTTTAAATACACGAGGAGCCACGAGATCTGTATCATCATTTGTTATTTCACTTTCAGTAAAAGATTCTCCTCTGTCTGAAGTAGTGAAAACTGAAATAGTATTAGGTGAAGTTAAAACTGCAACAGCAGTTTGCCCTGAAAGAGTTGCTTCCGCTGAGAAAATGTTTGGCACCTCTCCTGCATACGGGAAGGGACCTGCAAAACGTGAGCGAGTAATCCATTCTTGCGAACTTGCAGAGAAAAATTGGGCAGATAGCCATATTTGACCTGCTGCTTCGCCTGTTTCTTCTATTTCTTGCCAAACAACAAATGCACTTTCGTTTTCTCCCCCTACAGATGGAAACAACCCAATACCGTCAGATATTACTCTTGCGTCATCCCAATAGAGATCTTGAGCCGTAAGTTTTCCCGGAAGAAAAATGAGAATTCCAAAAAATAATGCAATAATAAAACGACGTAACATCATAATAAAGACTCCACCCTTTGTTGTAAGTCAATGATTTTTGAAGAGTTTTGCACTCCTGGTAGTTGCATTAACTGTGATACAAGGGCTGCTGCTGTAATGGTATTACCATTAGAAAGCTCTTGTACTGCTTGTTGATAGAGGTTTTCCGCTTCTGATGAAAGCACAATAACGGTTGCCCCCCCTAGAGTTGTATTTATTCTGTCTAATAGAATTAAGGCATCTTGGTTATCAGCATTAAGATCTATAGCTTCATTTAATAGTGCTAGTGCATTGTTGAGTGTAATTTCATCCCTTGCGCCTGAATCATAGATACCTTCGGCTTGTTGTGTCAATGTTTCCGAACGAGCCAATGCTTGGAGGTTTGGTGGTGGCAGAATTATTCCTAACTCAAGTTCAACAACATAAATGAAATCCTCAAGCCCTGGATAATCTGGGTTGATTTCATACAAGTCAAGAAGATCGATGTATGCTCGTGCACTAGTGTCAGAATCTCTATAGTCAACCTGTGCTTGTTCAAATTTTTGCGAAAATTGTTCTTGGAATGCCACAGGGTCAATAAGCTCATCAATCTGAAGTGCCAAGAGACTTGCTTCTTGGTGGAAAGGATAGAGAACCTGAACATCGCGTATTTTATTTCGTGCAAGCTCTAATTCTGCAAGTGCTTGGTCACGGTTATTTCGATCGAGTAAATTTTCGGCGTTGTCATAGTGCTGATATGCAACATTTAAGGTTTGGCTCATTTCAGGATATAAAGGATCTGTAGGCGGGATTGTCCGACCCGTAGTGATAGAAAGAGCATTTCCAATAAGCGCTTTAAGTGCTACTATTTCAGGGTTTTCTTGAATATTTGTTATAGACCATTGTGCTTCAGCTTGTAAGATGATTGCTTCTGCTTGCGAGAAGTTACTATTATAATAGTTTTGTCTCGATTGAGTTATTAATGTTCTAACGTTTCGTACAATAATTTCATTTTCAATAAATGATATTTCTTCTCCAAGAGAAGCGAGTTGCTCATCACTATCCTCTCTTAGGGTGTCAGAATATTGGTAAGAAAGTGCTTCGTTGTACTTTGTTCTTGCCCTTTGTAGTGCATCACGGCTAGCTGCAAAATTTTCTTGATCTAAATATTCTTGTGCTTGCCGAAATCGCAAGTCACCTTCGTTTTCAGCTTGCTGTGAAAGCCGTACTCTTTGGTTTGCAAGTGTAATATAGTTTTCTGATGTACTGCTAATCTCCTGTAGATACGTAATATCTTCTAAGATATTGTCTCTACTCGTTAGGTATATTACAGAGTCTTGGATACCGATGTCTTGGTTTTCTGGAGGTGTATTTAAGAAGTCGTATTCTTGTTGTAACGCTGCTATATCTTGCTCTATTGTTTGCATAAGGGACTCTAAAGTTTGAAGCGCTGATGCTGGATTCGATTGTACGGTAATATCAAGAGCTTCATTTATTTCTGGTATTGCTTGCACATATGGCACTTCATAAGAACGTTGAATAGTATTTGATCCTGTTTCTAAGTTTTCAGATAATGCTTCCCATGCTAAAAGAGATTCTTGGTGATTTTGAGTAACCAGTGCATCAAAGTGGCCCGTTAATATTTGTGTTAATTCTAATGCTGGTTGATAAACGGTATATTCATTACTGCCAAAATTTACCGTGTCACTGCTAATTTGAAATTCGACCTGACGTATGTCGGTTGTGTCTGCTAATGCAGATTGAGCATACGATTCAGTCGATTGTAAAGAATTTACATGAAACTGAGAGTAATTTGTATTTCTATTTAGAATATCCTCGCTAGGACTAGTTGGCAGCGGATAATTTGCAAGTGTGTCCCTTGCCTCAAGCAATAATGTGCCACCCTCAATTAATGACGATGTTTGGGCAACAAGGTATGATGTATAATCTAGCAAGTTTGCATATTCTACATACGGATTAGATTCAAATGTAGTAGGTGATTCATTGAGTAACTCATATTGTGCTAAAAAATTCTCACCCATATCGATTACCGATTGTAATGTATCGAGCTTTGAGCGTATGGTGTTTGAGTTTGTGTTAATTTGATTTACCGTTTGGTCAATGAGGCTTTGATTTAAATCGTCAGTATAATATGCTATCATCGCAGATACATTATTACGTGAAGTTTCATACAAATCATTCCACTGGGTATCCATGGCTTTTACAATATTTGCCTCTGCATCATTGCCACGACCCAGTAATATACGATATGCAAATGGTAAGAAAAATGCATCAGTTAGTTCAGGGTTTTGCTCTTGAAGAATGTTAGTTTGGTCTTCAAAATAAAATCCTGATTGTATGCTGGTGTTACGTATTTGAGCAAATTCATTTAGCACATCTGAAAGATTGTCAAATTGGTTTAATGATGCCGTAAGATTGTTTTGGCTAACGACTTGATTAAATTGCGCAAAACTTGTATTTAATGATGATTGAATTTGTGCATAATTATCAACCGATTCAGTAGCTGCATTTAGTCTTGAAATCACATCTTGCACTAGTGATGTTTCAATATCTAATTCGAAGAATTCGTCGAAATAAAGCTCAAACCCATCTGTAAAACGTTGTGCACTCGCTACATAGTCTTTTTCATTTAGCAATGCTGTACCATCAGCAATAATTTGCTCGTACAGCGCTCGAAAGTATGTAAATTGAGATGTAGTTTTTATGTTAGCTATAAATTTTCTTTCTTCTTCATTTGGATTTGCTTCCATGGACTCCAAATCTTCGATTATTTCGAGTTTTAGTCTATCATTCAAGGGATCTTCAACAATAATACGTACTAACTCATCTGCCTTTTCTTTATAATCATTTCTTGCTTTAAAAATAATATCAATTCTTTTTTGGGCATTATCGAAGTCATCAGGGTTTTGTCGAATGTATTGCTCTACCAATGCGAGCGCTTCGTTTATACGGCGTTCTTCGATAAGTGCATCTACTTCTTGTAATTGGATGTCAGATTGCGCCATAGAAAAAAGACTTGTAGCTATGAGTAATAACAGACAGCTAAGCAGCGTTTTTTTCAAAATTTCTGACCTCCTTTATGTTTAGATGCGATTCAAAATAGTATCTTTTTTCTATTATAGCGTAAAATATCGTCTTTTTCAACTTCTTACACTTTTCTGTGTTAAAGTAGGAAAGAAAAATTTCAAAACTGGATTTAATTTTTTAAAACCTACCTCATATTATTTTCGGTATATTTTTGTTAAAATATAGTGAAAAAGTTCCGAAAATAATATATAATATGTTTGTGATACGTAGAATCTTAAAAATTAAATTCATATGCATTCTCAGCACCCTTTTCTTATCTACATCATTTCTCGGTGCATTTGAATACGCAGATATGTATGATTTTTTAATAAATTCTTTTAATGGCACTGTTGATCCAAATGCAGGTAGTACAACATTCCGTTCTCTAACTATTCCTTTTGGAGGACGTTCTGAAGCAATGGGAAGTGCTTATACTGCTGTGTCTGATGATATTGCATTTTTAAATTATAATCCAGCTATAAGTTCCGTTTTACCCAATACTGAATTGGGAGTTTTTCATAATGCTTGGATTGCAGATTCCGCTATTGACACCATTGCTTTTTCCCAAAGAATGGGTAACCTTGGTTATGGAGCCTCGCTGAAGACATTCTATGTGCCATTTACCGAATATAGCATAGTTGGAAACAGTGTTTCGCAAGGCTATTATTCTGAATCAGTGGGCTTATTAAATATTTCATATAACTTTCTTGCTGGATATTACTTTAAAGGTCTTTCGGTTGGGGCAAATGTAAAAGTTGGTTTTCGAGGTGTTCCCGATTATGCAGACGATGCAACTGGCGAAATCATTGCTGGCTCTGGTTTAAGCCAATCTGCCGTTGCCTTTATGGGGGACATTGGTTTTTTAATGAGATTCAACATTGGAAAATTGTATTCATCTAGGGAGCCTAATTTTAATATTGGCTTAGCAGTTACAAACGTTGGCGCCTCTTTTGTTGGACTCGATTCTGAACTTGAACTTGATGATCCTTTGCCTACTATAGCTACAATTGGACTTTCATACAAAATGATTCGTCCTATAATGCTTACAATGGACTTCCAACAACCTTTAAATATTTTTGATATTTCTAATTCTGAACAATTTGCTATTGGTTTTGGAGTAGAAGGAACCGTAACCGACTTTTTCTCAATTCAAGGTGGCTTTCTATTAAAAGGTGGAAATCCTAAAATAAGCTTAGGATCAGAAATTGATTGGAACGACCTTACCTTTAGCCTTTCGTATTCACTCGATTTAACAACTTCTTTTTCTCCGGTAAATAGAATTAGCTTGTCAGCTAAAATGAACTTAGGAGACAGAGGGCGAAAAGAGCTACAAGAAGTTGTTGACAGTTTATATACCCAAGGCTTGGATTATTATGTAAATGGACAATTTTCAGACGCCATAACAATATGGGAAGAAGCATTAGAGCTTTTCCCCTTATTTGATCCTGCAATTGCAGGCATAAAAGCCGCAAACCAATCTATAGAACTTAGAAATACTATACAAAATGTTCAGAGCCTGGATACCCAAAATAGTACATCGATTGAAGGCGAGTAAAACTTATTTTTTCTTGCAAAAAACTCTATAGTTTAACCATTGAAAGAATGGATAGCGTTTTTCTGCATGGGTCAGCCATTCGGTGCTTATAGTACTAGCTCCTAACGAATCAAATATTGTAGAAAAATCAAGAATACTTTGTACAAAAAGTTCAAGTTCTCGGTCGCTTCGATCCTGTGAATGAATCATTTTTGCCCAGTCAGATGATGATGCAAATAAAATTTGGCGTGCAGCAAGGTTGAGAGATCTTTCTTTTAGGCCTGTATCATCTGGGAATCTACGAGCAAGTTCAATCATTCTTTCGGCAGCTTTTATGCTGTAGTGATATATCCAGCTATTTGTGTTATCAAGAAGGTTTTCTCCGTACCCAATGCCTTCTGATGAGCTCATAAAAAATGAGGCTTTTTCAAAGTCTTGTTTATTTTCGGAAAGTTTTGATAGCATTTTTTGTTCTACAGTATCACTTGCATTTATAAGGGTTATCACTTCTGAAAGCCATGCAATCCCCTCAAACCAGTTTTGTCCAAGATCTTGTTCGCTAATTGTACAGACTAATGACGTTTTTTCACCTTGTAATTCTTCTGATGCTTGAGCTAAGCGCTGTGAAAGGTCATCAACATATTTTTTCGCATCAATTTTAGCTTGAGCCATTGCTTCATCATAGTTGTAGGTAGTATGTGGCGTTGTTTGTGACCAATACTTAAACCCTGTAGCATATCTAGCCTGATCTTTTTTTAAGAATATTTGTAGGTCATCAATTGTTGATTCAAAGCCAATATCTCTATTTTGATCACGGTATATCGGATTTTTACAAAAACCATTGGAACCAAAAGTGCTTTCCCATGCCATTTTATCATGTGCAAAAACCGCTAGAGAATTTGTACAACGTAGTGGTGAAAAAATGCCTTTTTGTGGTATAGGATTTGCAAAAAGAAATCCATGTGTATTCACAATGGTGTAATCAAAACCATATTTTTGTATGTTTTTTTCAATTCCAGGAGCATACCCTAGTAGAGGAAGCCAAAATCCTTCTGGAACTGATTTGAAAAATTTTTTATGAGCCGCAAGCCCTGCTTCTATTTGTGCATCAATTAATTCAGGTTCATGTGTATAATGTGGTAAGTAACAATGTTCAGCAGTAGTTGCTAAAAGTTCAATGCGACCTTCTCGCGCATGCTCTAAAAATTTTAGTAAAAGGGTACCTTGCGTGATAGCTGCAAAATAAGAATATGTTTGTTTCAAATTCTTTACGTATGTTTTTGCTAATGTATGCAAGGTAGGGGTCTCTTTTGTTTTTTGAACTTCTTGCTCGCCCAAGTCAATCAGGTTTTCAAGCCATAATGTGTAGTGTTCTTGGATAATATAATCATCAAGTAAAGAACACAACGTAGGTGAAATCACCATATTCACCTTAAATGGTATAGAATTTTTTGCAAGGCTATCAAACATTCGCAATAATGGAATGTATGTATCAGTGATGGCAGGAAATAAAATGCTATTCCATGCATCTTGCACAAGAGTTGTATCTTGCCCTGTAGCGGCTAGATTTGGTTGGTGTAGCACAATACATAGTGCCGATGAATTTTTAAGTTTGTTTTGCTTCATAATTTACTTATCTCTGACAAATGAATGTCGGTGCTCGTTATAATGTGCTCGTAATATGCTCGGTAACCCGGACAAAGCTTGAATTTTTGAGCATTCTTTTTGGATGTTTTCAAGTGAAACCTCTAAAGGAATGCTTGGTTTTAATATTTTTTGTGATGTTGCGAGTATTATTCTTTCTTTGTCATCAAATTCTACCACGAGAGACGCATGAAAAGCAGGCAATTGTGATGAAAGTAAGATAAATTGCTCTCTGTCAGTTGGGTCAATTTGAATATCAACTGTTTCTGCCACCTCATCTGTTTCAATTGTATCGTGGTATGAAAAATGAATCATAAAAGATTCAAAAGAAGGATCCTCTATGTGATGCATGTAGTCTTCTTTTTTGAAGTCCCATGTCACATAACACCATACCGGGTTACGCAGCACTGCAATAATCTTGTTTTCATTATATGAAAAAGGCAGTTCAACTGTATCGGGTTGAGTTTCTTCAGGAGAAAAATCTTCTGAATTTTTTTCATTTAATAAATCTAAAATCTCAGTGATAATATAGTATCGCGGTAAATTTTCAGATTCAATGCCATAATCTTCGCTTAGCGCAAATAAATCTGGTGTCGAAAGCGTTTCAAGGTATGAACGCGTTAAATTGTTTCTTTCCATATCCTCTTTACATCCTCAGCTACATGATGAATGTTATTTGAAGTTGTGTCAATAGCTTTTATGGTGTTTTATGCTATTCTATACAATTTTTTTCAATGTAAGTCGGAAGGGGTATTGAAATGATTGATGCAGCATCTTTTTCTTGATTTTTATGCATGCTATTTTCAATGAATTTTGCCGGGATCGATAATTGAATTGCTGCTAATTGCAGTTTTTTAATTTTGCGATGTTTCTTTAATATTTTATTTATCTTAAAATTGCCATATTTATCATCTCCAGCTATAGGGTTCTCCCTTTTAGCTAGATGAATGCGTATTTGGTGCATTCTTCCTGTGCCTAATTGTAAGCGAACTAAACTTAAAAATAGCAGTTTTTCTTCATTGTTTTCTTCGTATGTAAAAGAAAATGTTTTTTCGACGTTAAAGTATGTTAAAGCTTCTTTTGTAACACCCTTATGGGTAATTGAATCTGTAATAATACCTTTTTTTTGCTCGAATTCACCTATGCACAATGCATAGTACTCCTTTGTAATTTCTTTTCCAGCAATTAATTCTGTCCATTTGCTCGCAGATTCAGAGTCTTTTGCAACTATTAGGAGGCCTTCTGTATCTTTATCTAAGCGATGTACTAGATATACCTTTTTGCCAACTTGGTTTGCAAAAACTGTATCAACACTGTGTACAATGCCATGGCCACCTTGAGTTGCAAGCCCAGAGGGTTTGTGAATAATATAAATATTTTCATTTTCGTATATTATGGGTAAGTTATTCATCCGATATACTATACATGATATCTTTTGTATCTTCAAGTATGCTATGTAAGAAGGTTTAAATAATGCGAACACGACACCTATTATTTTTCTTTTTGTTTTTTTGTCTGATTCCTTTAAGCTCGGAACAAATGTTTTCACCCGATTGGGGGTATACACTTGATTTGCCTGAAGGCTTTGTTATGACTTCAAATCAAGAAAACACACGTTACCAATTCGACCACTCAATGCTTCCTGTAACGTTATTGATAGCATCATATCCGCTTGAGCGTTATGAAACTGCCGAGGCATCTCTTGAAAGCGTATATACTGGCTTGCAATTGAAAGGGGAGATAGAAACACTCAAGTGGAGAGGCAATGATTCTGCTATTGGTCTTTTTACTATAGAAAACGGTTCTAATGTGTTTTCTGGGTGGGCTATTTCTGTTCTTTTACCTGAAAATAAAGGAACAACGGTATTTTTAGGCTATGCCCCTATCGATGAAAATCCATTTTACGGTCAAGTAATTGCCTCTGCGCTCGATTCTGTCGATTTTTCGCGTGGTACAGTAATTGATACGGGGATAATTACAAAATATGCATATCCTTCGGAAGGGGATAAAAATATTGTATTAGAAATTGCTGGCAAAAAAATAAACACTGTAATTGATAAAAGTGATATACCAGCAAGCGAATTTGTCCTTCAAAGGGAATATGCACTTCTCGCTTTTTTTGCAGAAACTCCACTTTGGAAAGAAGCATGGCAGCGATTTTACAGAATGCTCTATCGTGATTCCCATAAAAGGCTCCAAAAGGTTGCTTTTTCTATATATAATTCTTTGAGCAAAAGTATTCGAGAAGAAAATCCTGAAGACTTTGATAGAGCCTTGGCTCAAACAATGCTAACATGGGTTCAAGGTTTTGAATATTTGCGTATTCCTTTAGGCACTGACTTTATGCCACTGCCTGCTGTAATTTCAGGAAGTGGTTCTGATTGTGATAGTAGAGCTTTGCTGCTCAGTGTTTTAATGAGCCATATGCGCTATGACACTATGCTTTTTGTTTCAAGAGAATTTAGTCATGCGCTTTTTGGTATTGCAATTGAAGGTGCTGGTGCAAGGCTTGAAGCTAATGGACAAAGCTACCTTTTAGGAGAAACAACTGCTCCTGTTTCTATAGGTATGGTAGCGCAAGAAATGAGTGAAATTACAAAATGGATTGCAATCGATGGTTTATAAATTGTTTAAACCATTAGATTAGCTGAGTTTACTAATAGTGAATAAGCATCTTGTGTTGTCTCTGCGTTCAGAAGAGCATCACGCAATTCTCTATTTTTTAACTTTGAGCTAAAAAATGATAAAGTTTGTAGATAATATGCATGCTGATTGTATGCAGCAGCAATCATAAATAATAGTTTTACAGGTTCATCGTCAATAGTTTGAAAATCAATAATATCAACTTTACTAATTCCTACCGCCATAACAAGGTCTGTTACGGAAGAAAGGCGAACGTGAGGAATAGCAATTCCTCTTCCTATAGCTGTTGACATAAGATCTTCTCTTTTTAATATTTCTGTTGTTAGTTCTTCTGAGTTTTTCACTTGAGGAGCTGTTCCGATGCTGTTTGCCAAAGCTGTTAATGCGTCATGTTTTGTTGAGTGGTTTAAGAATACTATTCTATCAGGAGATAAAACGTTTTTAATTTGAACTTGGTTTGATAGGGATGTGTTTTTTGAACCTGAAGAGAGACGATCGTTTACCCATTTTTCTATTTCGTTTTTCTTAAATCGCCATACGGTCCCTATTTTCCCTGATGGAATCTCACCTTTTTGGGCCCAGTCGTAGACCGTTCTTTCAGATACCCGTAAATACTTAGCAACCTCTTCAATTGTAAGAATGTCGTCTCCCATAATTGCTCTCCTGTTGATTTTCTAAACAATACACCTTTATTATTAAGCAGAATTCATTATGATACGTAAGTGTAGAAGACATTTTGCATGATATAAGCGTTTTTGTCAAGAGTCATCCAAAAACAGTCATGTCGTTATTTTGAAAAAAATGAAAATTCTTACCTTTTTGCAAGCTCATGGAGTGCGTCGTATGGAAATAAGTCTCCTAAAGTAGTGTGTACAATATTTTGTTTTGAACTACCAAAGCAAATTGGAGTTTCACTAGGAGCAAACTCTGACAAGACCTGCCTACAAATTCCACAGGGGCTAACAGGGTAGGAAGCTGTAGGTGTTGCAATGGCCAAGGCCTTGAACGTTGTGTAACCTTGTGCAATCGCAGTAAATAAACCCGTTCGTTCTGCACAGTTTGTTGCGCCAAAAGATCTATTTTCAATGTTAACGCCAGTTATTATAGTGCCGTCTTCCATTAGGAAAGCTGCTCCCACAGGGAAGTTTGAATAGGGAGAATATGATTTTTTTGACGCTTCAAGTGCTGTATCGAATAAATTTTGCATGTCCATAAGTAATACCTCCTGTATTGCCCCTTGACTAGAGTGCCTACTCTATTATACCATACTATAGCATGAAAATAAATAAAAAAAGCATACAGTTAATAGGTTTTCTTTTTCTTTTTTCAATTGTGTATCTGTTGGTTGCAATAGAACCCGCAAGAAGCACACTTCAATTTATACCACAATGGACTATTGATATTGAAAATGGAGGAACAGGGCTTACTTCTTCGCAGGATTTTCCCTATAAATTAGGCGCATATATGGGCTATTTTACTTCAGAAGGTTCTATAGGTTCTCTTCAGTTAGCAGGCGAAAAGGGCTCTATATCAAACTATTATGCAGCATCATATGCAGCAAATGCCAGTCAAACTACCTTTTTTAATCCGAAGGGTGAACAAAGTGGTGTGCTTGCAGAAGCAGGCTTTCCGTTTTTTGATGAAGACAGAATATTTTTATTTTATCCAACAGGTAACACTTTTTCTCATCATTCAAGTACTGGGCAGAAAAAGTGGGCCTATGAAAACTATGTTCCAATCACATCATTCTTTTCAAACGAAAATGGTGTTGTGGCCGGATATGCAGATGGTGAAGTGGTTGTGTTTAATCTTGAAGGAGATATTTTGCAGGAATTTTTCCCTGGTGGAAGTGAGTATGAAATAATTTTTGGTGCATCACTTTCTTCTAGCGGAAAATATGTAGCTTGTTTGTCCGGATTAGATAAACAGCGTATTGTTATTGCTGATATCGTAGGCAACACAAGTAAAATTATGTTCCATACGTATGTAGAAAATGCAGTTTCTAATCAAACTCTTGTGTATTTTAGTGAAAATGAAAAATATGTTTTTGTTAATGTAAAAGATTCTTTGGTTGCAATCAATATTGATACAAAAAAAGAACATACTATTCCTATTGATGGTAAGGTTATCACGATAAAAGAAATTTATGATGGTGAATATTATTTTGTGTTAAGTAAATACAGGAATGAAAATACAATACATGTTTTTAACACTCATTTACATAGAGTTGGACAATTTTCTTTTGGGGATAGTAATGCATTTTTAGATTCTGATAATGAAAATGTATATATTGGAAATGGAACGACCATTTCCAAAGTATTTGTGCAAGAAAATTAAAATCTACAATAGGGTATTTGGGAGAATAAAATGGAAAAAAAAATAAAAGTTTGCATCTGGTTCCTTGTTGTTGTCGCTCTTGTAGGGGGATCATTTGTACTAGCATTTGAATGGCCCCAATCTCCGCTTCAGGTGAATTCGCTTTTTTCTGAAGTTCGAGGAGATGGATTCAATACATCAGTTGTTTTTGCTATGCCAGGGGAAGTTTCTGTTGCAGAAAATGGAAAAGTGATTATGACCCTTGAAAATGAACAGTCGAATATGGGCTGGTTTGAATCTCCATTAGGTAATGCGGTAATAGTGGCTCATAGAAATGAAATGCTTTCAGTTTATTCAAATCTTGTAAATATAAAGGTAAATGGAATAAGCCCTGATGTTCTTATAGGGGATGTTATCGGAGTTAGTGGGCAGTCTGCTTGGAAAGATGAAGGTGAAGGTGTTGGTTTTCAAATAATTGACACAAAAATGAAAACACTCATAAATCCGGTAGCTTTGATGCAAGAATCGCCACAAAATAGAAGTGCGCCCATAGTTGGAGCCGTAATGGTTAATCGAAATAATGAAAGCTTTCCAATGTATAATGGCGCGTCATTTAAAGCTGGAGCGTATACACTGTACATGCAAAGACCCGAAATAGGAATGATCCATAATTCAAGCGTAACACTTAATGGTGAAATAATTGAAACTATCAGTTATGATACATTGGCTCAGGTGGATGAAAACCTAATAGTTGTTGGAAATAAAAATTATACCTATAACGAAATATATCCGAATAAAGGCGAAATGAGGCTTGCAGAGGTTCTTCTTTCTCGAGGAACGAATACCATAGAAGTCTCTTTGTCGAATGTTGGTAGAACACAAAGTTATGCCCGCTATAGAATAAGTGTGAATTAATACACTTTGGCAATGCGTGCTCGAAATATATACCATGCTTGTGATTTTACAAAACATATATCCATATGCACGGTGACGGTGCTTAAAATAAACAGGAGAAAAAATGAAAAAAACAGGGCAAATAATTGGAGTACTTATAGTGCTTGTTTTTCTTTCATGTAATGACACAAAGGAAGAAAAAGGTACCAGTTTAGAACAATCAACACCAATACAAGTTACAATTCCAGAGCCTGCTGCGCCTGTAGAAACGAGCAATGAAACTCCCTCTGCAACTCTTAGTAGTGAGCAGTTGGCAGAATTGAACACAGAGCTTGATTCTTTAAGTGGTCGCCGTTCTGTTGCAGAAATAAAAGAAGCGTTGATAGACGGTAATGTTCATGCAAAAGTGGGTGCACGCACTGTCTTGGCAGAGTCGTTGCGGCAAGGTTATACTGAAGTTGCTAGTATGCTTATTCGCTTTGGAGCAGACGTTTCGGATATGACAGTTGTAGATTGGGCTGCTCTCGGGAATACTGATAAAGTAAAAGGCTTTATTGAAGGTGGTGTTGATGTGAACTCTCCTGATGCTTCAGGTTATTTTACTCCTTTAATGAGAGCCACTGAAAATGGACACTTAGATGTTGTAAAATTATTGGTAGAAAATGGAGCTGATCTTAGTCTCGGCTCTCCGTTAGTTCGAGCTTGCTCAAATGGGAATCTTGCTGTAATACAATACTTAGTAGAAAACGGCGCCGATGTTAATGATGTTGATGCAATGGGTGGAGCAATGCCCCTTTGGTCACCAGTTAGAAATGGGCGCTTAGATATTGTTACTTTTCTTGTCGAAAATGGTGCTAATGTTGATTCCGGACGTTACGATGGTTTTACGGTCTTAATGTGGGCTTGTGAAGAAGGTCATAGTGATGTTGCAGAATATTTGGTTAGCAATGGTGCCAATGTCAATGCAAAAGAATTCTCCACTGACATGACACCATTAAAGTATGCAACACAAAGTGGTCATACCGATATTATCCAACTGCTACAAAGTGCAGGTGCGCTTGAGTAAATGCTTAATGCCTAGCAAATAACTCCGCCTCCTAAGACAATGCCATCTATATATGCAACGCATGATTGTCCGGGTGCAATGGCATTTTGCGGGGCGTTAAATACAACCTTATAGCGAGCTTCTTTTGCATTCCCTTTATCTGGGTCAAGCGGGATAATGGTCGCCATGCAGGGCTTTGATGCAAGTCGTATTTTTACAAGTGCGTTAAACTCATTTTTCGGGGCAAAATTTCCTGCCCATACCCAGTTGTCTGCAATTAATTCAGAGGCCATAAGCTCTTCGCTGCTTGCTAATACAACGGTATTGTTTTCCTTGTTTATGGCATGAACAT
>CAYJOZ010000003.1:0-27924 GCA_964371925.1 uncultured Treponemataceae bacterium
CGGGGCACCAGACTATATTGATGATGAAATATTTGTAGATGCAGATGACGATTTTGAATTAACCAGTGGGTATAATGATGGAGATGACCCGTTATACGAGGAAGCATTGGAAATTGTTATGCAAAGTGGAAAGGCCTCTGCATCTTATATTCAAAGGCGCTTAAAAATTGGTTACAATAGAGCAGCGCGTTTGGTTGAAGACATGGAAGCTCGTGGTATTGTAGGCCCTGCAAATGGCTCTAAGCCTCGTGAAGTATTACACATGGTGTAGAAGGTAATTACTAAGTACTAGTTACTAATTCGTAATTAAACTATTTTTATAGCTGTGCATAAAAATATAACGGAAGTCTTCGGACTGGTGAGAATAGTGATATAATGTAAACAATTGCTGTTTTAGAAAGTTACAAAAAAACCGACAAAAAACTGTCGGTTTTTTTATGCGTTACTTGGTGTAGAGCACGACTTCCGTATAATGAGCTTTGTTGGGAGCAGTGTTTTGATTTGGGCTGCTTCTTTTTTTATAATAGCACAAAGAATTTTTGCGGCCATCTTTCCAAGTTCTGTTACAGGAACATCAATGGTGGTGAGGGCGGGCGTTGTGAGTTGTGTGATATCATAATTATTATGTCCTAAAATGGAAATATCTTGGGGAATTTTTAATTGTAAGTCATGCGCTGCTTTATAACAGCCCATTGCCTTGATGTCATCTGTTGCAAATATGGCTGTCGGTCTTTTATCCATGGAGAGTAAGGCTGTTGCAGCTTTGCATGCATCCTCAACATTGAAACCGGCGTCACATATGTAGTTGTAGTTAACAGGAACATTTTTTTCTTTGTGCGCTTGGATATATCCTTCGAGTCGTTCCTTGTTCACAGTATAGGTTAAATCTGAGTGCATGCATGCAATTCTCTTATGTCCTAAGGAGAATACGTACTTGATTGCTTCGGTGCAGTCATTTAAATTATCAGTATCAATATGGTATACAGAGTCTACTAAGTGAGGTGAAGCTATTTTTCCAATAACCACAAATGGTACGTGCTTTTCATGCAGCGTTTCTATTAATAGGTCGTGGTTTTTTGATCCTATTAAAATAAAGCCTTGAACAATTTTACTTCGAATCATTGAAAGGCATTGTTGAATTTCTTCTTTTTCAGTTTTTGAGTTTGTTAGCGTAAGTGTATAATGGGCTTCTGCTAGCGAGTTATTAATGCTTGAAATAATTTGAGATGTATATTCCGTATTAGAGCTTCTTGAAATGGTTAGACCAATGCTTTTAAATGGGGAACCACTTAAACTTTGTGCAATTTTGTTTGGTTCGTAATTAAGTTTGTTTATAACTTGCATGACATTCTTTTTTATGTCAGGATGTACATTGGGAGCATTGTTTATTACTCTGGAAACAGTGGCAATAGAAACGCCAGCCACTTTTGCTACATCTTTTATGCCTGTTGCCATAGATACTCCTTTTTTTCAGTAGTGTAGCATATTTCCCCATCTTTGTTAACAGTTTTTGTGTAACTTTTTTTGAATCTTAGTTGTTTTATTTGATGCTGTAGGTTTGCTTTTGTAGTGGATCGTTAGGCTGTGACTGTAAAACTAAAGGGTGAATACTTGACAGAAAGGTGTTTTAGTGTTATTCTTTTTTTTAATTAATACTTTTGATAAAACGTTTTCTCAAAAGTATTAAGTAGATATTTTGTTGTATTATAATGTTTTATAAATTTTGATTTTTTTGCAAAAAAAGCGTTTTATTTTTACTTTCTTGAGTGTAATGTACTAATCAGAGTTAATAGACTATTTAATATAATAAAAATACCATAATTTCAATAGGAGATAAAAATGAAAAAACTTTTTTTTGTGGCTTGTACTGTAATGATAGTACTTGCTCTTGGTACCTCATTAGTAGGATGTGCCAAATCAAGCGATGAAGCTCTAACATTCCATACTGTTTGGGATGAGAACAGTGGTAGAACAAAGGCGATTATGAATATTGTTGATGAATACAATGCGCAAGAAGGTGTTCGACAAGTAGAAGTTCTTCCTGCAGGGACACAACAAACAGAATCACTTTTAACATCACAAGCAGAAATTCTTATGCTTGATGCACGTGTTTCTTATGACTATAGTCGTGATACTATCGGCCTCTTAGCTGATATTACTGCAGATTTTACAGACTTAAGTGCTTTTGATGAAAGTGTTATCAATACTGTAAAACATGATGGAAACCTTTACAGTGTACCTTGGATGGGGCACTCTATGGCTGTTTTGTATAATAATGATTTACTTACAGAACATGGATTAGATATCAATGCAATTGATACTGATGAAGAATTCGCTGATGCAGTTTCAAAAGTAAAAATTGGTTTAAGTGGAAAGAAAAACGGTGATACTAGCTGGATGAGTAATATGTTTGTTGAATCTTTTGGTGGTAGAGTAATGAATGATAATGGTGAAGTAACCTATGATTCAGAAAACACAAGAGAAGGTTTAAAATATTATTTTGAAACTTTAGGCGCTCACGCACAAGCAGGTTGGAACGAAGACACTGCAGGGGACGCACAATTAGCTTTCTTAAATGGAGAAGTTGGATTTTTGATTCTTGGTCCTTGGGGCGTAAGTGATTTAATGAAAAAAGCTGATCGTGGAGATGAAACTTTTGAGTACGGCGCAATCGAAATGAGTCAAATTAAATTCACTGTAAATGGTGGTGAAGTACCTGGTAAGGCAGAAACAGCTTTCTATTCTGTAAGTATTAACGACCTTGTTGTTGAAAATGATAAAGATCGAGAAGATGCAGTTACTTTTATTGCTTACTTAACATCAAAAGAAGCAAGTGAAAACATTATGGACGGAGAATACAACGCAGAACTCGATAAAAGCTATCCATTCCGTGTGCCAATTCGCCAAGATGTTGATACAACAGGCTTCTTTGCTGAATTCCCTGCTTTCTTACCATTTATGGCAGGTTTTGCAAATCCTGCAACTGAATCACCAGCAGGTTGGCAACCGGTCAGAGATAATACTGTAATTACGGGCTTGAATCTCTTAGCAAATAAAGTTGTAAGTGGTGACTCTTTAACTGATGCTGATTATAATGCGTACATTGAATCTGTTGTGGTAGATGCGCAAGAAAAAGGCTTAACAATCGCTAACTAAGATTGTTTTATACATAATACGATTTTAATGAAAGCAGTGGGGGTTATATTATTTCCACTGCTTTTATTTTATTGATTATTGGATGTTTTATGTCTGTGATACATAAAAAAAAGTTAAAAATTTACGTCAGTGGCTATGTATTATTATTGCCTGCTCTTATAGTTATTTTACTTTTTGTATTTTGGCCGATTTTTTGGGCATTTATTGCAAGTTTTAAAGAAATTAGTTTTAGAGATTATTCACGAGGTGAGTTTTGGCAAATACCCGGTGTTTTTGTTGGCCTTCAAAATTATATAGACCAAATGGGAAAAGATATATTTTGGCAAGCATTAGCAAACACAGCGTATTATGCTGTGGTGTATATTCCAGTTATTATTATTGGTGCTATGGCTGCGGCTATTTTTTTAACAAACGAAGTTAAAGGTTCTAAAGCATTTCGTACAGTACTGTTTTTGCCGTATATTGTGTCTATTGTTGCCGCCTCTGCAGCATTCTCTGCTCTTTTTAGAACAAGCGATGGCTTTGTGAATGCAGTTATTGTAGCTTTTGGTGGTGAGCCTATTGGATGGTTAACAGAAGGGCAACTTGCAATGCCGGTAATTTCCTTAATGAGCGCATGGCGGATGATGGGTTATTATATGCTTATATTTATTGCGGGGCTTACTTCGATTCCGAAGACGCTATATGAGGCCGCAGATGTTGATGGTGCTTCTGCATGGAAACAATTCACCAGTATAACATTCCCCCTCTTGTTACGAATGACAATGATTGTATTTATATTAACCGTCGTTGATGTATTTAAAGTTTTCCAAGAACCATACATTTTAACACGTGGAGGACCTGGAACAAGTACTGTAACGCTACCGTATCTTATTTACATGGAAGGGTTTGGTGGAAATATTGATATAGGCTCTGCTTCGGCAATTAGCTATATCTTATTTGCCTTTGCTCTTGTGATAGCAATTGTGCAAAACCGTGTAAGTAAAAATAAAATGGATTATTAATAAGGAGATACTAATGGATTCAAAGACAATTATAAACTCTTTTGAAAGTAAAAAACTTTCAAAAAATATTGTAACTTATGCCGCATTAATAATTTTTGCCATACTAATTTTACTTCCACTGTACTGGATATTGGTTTCGAGTTTTAAGACAGAGGCTGAAATAGGTTTAACACCACCAACATTATTTCCAACAACGTTTACCTTTAATGCATATAGTGAGGTGTGGGCAAGCTTAGAGTTCCCACGCTCATTCTTAAACACTATGATAGCAAGTGTCGTCACCACTGTCTTGATAGTACTGTTTTCTGCAATGGCGGGATATGTTTTAGCTAAAAAAAATCTTATCATAGGTAAGCCTTTTTTTATGGTGCTTATAGCTACCATGATTGTGCCTCCTACGGTGTTGCTTATTCCCTTGTACTTCATCATTGATTCGATGCAAATGGCTGATAGTTTGCTGGGTATAATATTACCTTTTAGTGTTACCTCATTTGGGATAGTGTTTATGACAACATATGTGAAAGATGTTCCCACAGATATTATAGAAGCGGCAACAATAGATGGTGCAAATACGTATATAACCTTTTTTATTATTGTTTTACCGTTATTGATACCGGGGCTTGCAACTTTGGCAACCATTTCATTTGTGAATAATTACAATTCATTTACGGTACCACTTGTGGTATTAAAAGATCCTGCAAATTTTACAATCCCGCTTAAATTAGAGTCAGTTATCAATTCAAATGAAAACCTCAACTGGGCAATGCGATTTGCGGCAACTACTATTTCAACGTTTCCTGTTGTTGTGTTGTTTTTAGCAGTTCAAAAATGGTTTGTTGGTGGCTTGGTTTCGGGTGCAGTTAAAGGATAAAAAATAGGAGAGCCGTAAACGGCGGTAGAAAAAAAGGATACTATGAACAATAAAATAAAAAACCTCTTAGAGAAAGTGTACGCAAAGTCTGATGCTCGATTGGTCTGTGACTATATAGAAAACCTTTCTCAAAAGTACACTAAAGGAGAAAAAAATGAAAAAACCTTTAGTGAAAATGATGTAATGCTTATTACCTATGGGGATTCAATACACACAAAGAATCAATCACCACTACAGACATTACATAATTTTTTACAGTCTTTTGCATCAGACTTTAGTGCGGTGCATATTTTACCATTTTATCCATACACTTCAGATGATGGATTTAGTGTTGTTGACTACTTAGAAGTAGATTCAAATCTTGGGTCATGGCAAGATGTAAAGGAAATAGCAAAACACTATGATATGATGTATGATGGTGTAATCAATCATATGTCAAAAAGTAGTAAGTGGTTTAAAGGGTTTTTAGAGGGCGATAAAACATATAGCACTTATTTTGTTGCATTTGACGAAGATGTAGATGTAAAAAGTGTTGTGAGACCTAGGACGCACCCTTTGTTGACAGCCTTTGAGGTAAACGGTACAACAAAGTATGTATGGACAACTTTTAGTGATGATCAAATCGACCTTAATTTTAAGAGCCCGCAATTGTTAATTGAAATTATCAATGTTTTGTTGACCTATGCAGAATATGGAGCAAAGTATATTCGACTCGATGCAATAGGATTTATGTGGAAAGAGCTTGGAACATCTTGCATACATCTTGAAAACACTCACAATATTATTAAGCTTTTCAAATGCATTTTTGACGAATACTTTCCGAATGTTAAGCTGGTGACAGAAACAAATGTACCGCACAAGGAAAATATTAGCTACTTTGGTAATTATGGAGATGAAGCTCAAATGGTGTATCAATTCCCTCTTCCCCCACTTATGCTTTATACTATGTTAAGCGGAAACTCTACTCATATTTCGAATTGGTTAAAGTCAGTAAGTTTAGACAGTAAAGAAGTAACTTTCTTCAATTTTTTAGCATCCCATGACGGAGTTGGTGTTCGCCCAGTTGAAGGTATTTTAAATGATGATGAAATAACACTTATGCTCGATAAAGTGATTGAACATGAAGGTTTAATTTCATATAAAACAAATACAGATGGCACAAAAAGCCCGTATGAACTTAATATTTCTTACATGAATGCAATTGTTTCTCCAAAAGCGCAAAATGAAACTAAGGTTGCTGCCATGACAGCTGTGCATGCAATTTTAGTAAGCTTGCAAGGGGTACCAGGTATATACATTAATAGCTTGATAGGTTGCGAAAACTATGTAGACGGAGTAAAAGAAAGTGGGATTAATAGACGTATTAATCGTGAAAAGCATGATTTTGGATTATTAAAAGAAAAGCTTGAATCTGATACACTGCAAGCTACGGTTCAAAAAAATATTTCTGCATTAATTGCGGCGAGAAAGAAATGTGCCTATTTGTCACCGTTGGCAAAGCAAGAGGTATTAGATTATGGGCGCAGTACGGTTGCCTTTAAGCGTTATTATGACAGCGCGCGTTTTCTGATTAGTGTTACGAATATCACTAATGCAGAGGTGCAAATCGATATTGGTTCGGATGGTGTTAACATTATTACAGGAAAAAATGTTAGTGCACAAACAGTATTAAAACCATATGAGTATATGTGGGTTGAAGTTCAGTAATTGGAGTGATAAAAATGAATATTGCGTTAGTACATTATAGAGTAGGTGAAACAGATGGCGTTTCTCTTGAAATGGATAAATGGAAACTTGTATATGAAGCCCAGGGGCATAATTGTTTTTATATTGCAGGGAGTCAGGGACAAACAAAGGCAGAAATTGTCGATGAAATTGAATATATTTGTGAGTTTAATAATAGGCATGTTGATAATGCATATAAAGCGTTAAAAGATTATAACTCTGAAGATGACTTTAAAGCAGATGTTGAGTCTTATGCAAACATAATACAAAAAAAAGTAGAAGCAATTATTGAGGCTAAAAAAATAGATGTAATGATCGTTAATAATATTTGGTCGTTAGGGTGGAACCTCTCTGCAATGCTAGCCTTTACAAGAATTGCAAAAAAATATACAAATATTCAGTTTTTAGGTCATAATCATGATTTTTGGTGGGAAAGAGAGTTTTATCTTAGTCATACCTGTAATTTTGTATCTGAAATTTTGGAAGACTGCACATTGCCAAACTTTGATAATGTAAAGCACTGTGTTATTAATAGTCTAGCACAATTAAGTGCAAAAAAGAAAAGAAATGTTGACACTGTAGTTGTTCCAAATGTATTTGACTTCGAAGCTCCTCTATGGATTGAAGATTCGTTTAACAACTCTATTCGAAGTGAGTGTAATATACAGGATAATGACATTGTTGTTTTACAGGCTACTAGAGTTGTAGAACGTAAGGGCATAGAGCTTATGTTTGATACCCTTGCATACATGCAAACGTCTGTGAAAAATAACGTCGGAAAAACCTTGTATAATGGGCAAACTATAGATAATGATTCAAAGGTCGTGTTTGTTTTTGCAGGTTTAATAGAGGATGATGTATATTTTGCTAAATTAGTACAAAAAATGCAAGAAATGAATATTGAGTATAGAATTATTTCGGATAGAGTAGGGCATTCCCGAGATGAGGCTAATAATATTTATTCCCTTTGGGATTGCTATGTATGTGCAGATGTAGTTTCATATCCTTCTATTTTTGAAGGGTGGGGGAATCAATTCTTAGAAGCCATGTTTGCAAAAAAACCAACGGTAGTATTTGAATATACAGTGTTTACTGCTGATATAAAATCATGTAATTTTGATGTTATTAGTCTTGGTGATACGTATGAAAAGCAAGGTAATCTTAACAATGTAAATGATGCAATTTCAAAAGAAGTTTCCCAAAAGTGTTTTAATATCTTGTTGGATAAAAAACAGTATACGGAAACTACACAGAGAAACTTTGATATTTGTGCAAAGTACTTTTCAATAAAGGCTTTAGAAGACATTATTACACCTTTAATTTCATAATAGCTAGAATGTAAAACTCACAAAAAAACCGACAAAAAATTTGTCGGTTTTTTTATGCTTCGAAACAACCTATTCGTAATTAGGCATTCGCAATTCGTAATTAAATTAGGCTGCTATACTAAACAACACTCCTGCACCACCTGTAGAAGCTCCTGAAAGGGCATAAGGGTTAGATTGTGCTATGCTTAAGGTATTTTGTATTTGGTTTTGATAATCTTTAATTAAAGCATCGACTTGAGCATCGCTCATTTCACCTTCAGGTTTTACCATTGTAGGCTGTTGTTTCATATCAACAAGCCTATCAATAAGTGTGTTTAGGATTTTTATTTTGCTAATGTTTACGCCGCCGTTAGGGCTATCACTTGCAACACCTCTAACATGTTCAAATTGGGTATATCCAACCATTGAAGGGCTTACAGGAATATAGAGTTTTCCCCCTGATGAAAATGATAGAGATTGAGAAGTTCCAACTCCATAATTTGCATGAGCTAGTCCGCTAATATTGCCTATACCAGAAATCATATGTATTCATCCTTAACTTAAAATGCTTATATTTAAGTATCGGTTGAATAATTTTTTACTTTAGTAGCACATAAAAAGTTTGATCTTATTGTGAAAATCTGTACCAATCCACAAGACGCTCTTGAATTGTTTTTACCTCATTTACCCCGCTAGTATTAGTAGCATCTAATAAATAAGGGATAATAATAGAGTCTTTTATGTTATCCCAGTTTGTTGGAAGGCGATTGGGTGCAATTAAATCCTCTCCGGCAGGGAGGTTTCCCCAAAGAACAGGATATAATATAGGGAAAGTTCTTTCGTTGACACTTCGAATTGAAGAAAACCCTCCTGCAATTCCAAAGCTGTTTGTATATAGATTCATGTTGTCATACCAGTT
Source organism: uncultured Treponemataceae bacterium (assembly GCA_964371925.1). Lineage (GTDB taxonomy): Bacteria > Spirochaetota > Spirochaetia > Treponematales > Treponemataceae > CAYJFX01. The sequence goes on from CAYJOZ010000003.1 coordinate 8,983, forward strand.
GAGAATAGTACGTTGATTTTCTTCTTTCATAAACCAAATAATAAATTGTTCTGCAGCAGCATTGTTCTTTGAGTGTTTATAGATTCCCATTGAAAGCATTGAGTCATGAATTGCTATCATATTATCTTTATGTAGCCACCTAAAATATATGCCTTCTAATCGCTCTGTTGGTACTGCAAAAAGTTCATTGCTCGGTAAAAAGGCAAAAAGCGAGTTATCTTCAAGCACATTTTTAAGTGTAGGATTTGCTAAATACTTAAACTGATATTCAATTTCTGAGCTTGTAGATGTGTTGTGGTTTACTGTCCAATCTCTAAAATATGCAATTGACTCAGAAAGAGACGTATCATCCCAAGTGAATGTATCGTTATCTTTCTTGTTTTCAGAAAAATCTGCATTGTTTAAGACTGCTATTTCATATAAAAACTCAGGTGTCCAAGATGGAGCAAAGCCCATCGATGTATATATTTCGTCATCTGTAATATTAAAGCTTGTAGAAAGCTCTTGTATTTGAGATGCATTAAGCATATTATTATCGGGAATAATCGAACTGTTTTTTTGAGAAAAAACAATCGTTGATAGGTTAAAACTAACTGGTAGTAAATACTGCTGTCCGCCTACTTTGCCATGTTGTAATAGTTGTGGATAAAATTGAGTTTTGCTTATAAGTTGGTCATCAAAAAAATAATCTATAGGTAGAAAGTTTTCTTGGGTTGCATAGTTTTTTAACCATGGCCCAATTATAATATCGGGCATTGCTTCATTTTCAATTGATGAAAAAGCCTCTACAGGGTTTTCTTTGTACACAACGATAGCCTGTGCATTTTCGTTAGTTAAATTGAAAAGTTCAACATATGCAACTATTTCGCTTCTGTTTGTCCAAATAATTATTGGCTCTTGAAATTTCCCACTGCATGAAACAGTGAAAAATCCAAGAGTTATGCATAATGAGAGTTGAATAAAGAAGCGTTTAGCCACGCACCATTTCCTCTGCTGCCATGAATACTTTTTCATAAACAGTATTTATTAAGTCATTATCAATGCTTGAAAAGGCAATTCGGATTGTGGAGTCATCTATTGCTATGATTCCAATACCTTGTTCAGACAGTAGTTTTTGACGCAAGTCTTCTGCATGAATGTTTTTACAACGAAGGCTCATAAAATAACCTGAATTAAATGGGAGTGGCTCTAATACAGCATGGTTCTCTTTAGTTTTTAAGAATGCTCGCACGGTTTGGTATCTTTCTTCTAGAATTTTATAAAAGGCTTCTTTTTCAGATTTTACATCTGGATTAGAAAGTACCTTTTTCATAATTGATTGAGAAGGAGTAGCCACACAGGAAACAGAAGAGCGTATTGTACCCATAAGTTTTTGAATGAGTGCATCGTATTGTTCTTGTGTCAAATCTTTGCATGCAAACGTTAAAAATCCGGCTCTAAAACCCCATACATAATCCTCTTTTGTTGGGCCATCAATTTTTACCGCGAGGACATTTTGATGTATATCTGCTAAAAACGCAAAGAGAGATTGGCTTTCAATATTATCTTCATAATTTAAGCCAAAGTATGCATCATCGCACCAAACCATTATTTTTGTCCCGTTATTTGCAATCGCTTTGATTACTTCACAGATTTTTGTTACTTCATCTTTTGTTGGTGAATAGCCCGATGGGTTTTGAGGGAAATTTAATATAACACGTACTGAGCCTTTTTTTGCTTCTGACTCCATTGCATTTTTGAAAGATTCGATATCAAATCCGCCATTCTTGAACAATGAAAACTGCAAAAACTGTGCATTGCGTCTAGCCTGCACTATAAGAGGGTAATTATCCCAAGATGGGTCTGCCGCAAGAAGGGTATCTCCTTCTGAAAGAAATAAATCACAAAGATAAGAAATTCCTGCAGTAAGGCCAGGAACAACTACTGGAAGTGAAAAGGTTTTGTTTTCTAAGCTAGGATTTTTTTCAATTAAAGCTTTTTTCCAAAGTTCTCGAAGTTCTAAGTCACCAGCTGTTGGTGCATACGCAACAGATTCTTGTGATGTTAGGTTTGGAAGCTCTTTTTGAACTGATGGTAGAATAATTGGTTTTTTTTCTATGCAGCTCATGCCAATAGTTGCATTCGCTGTGTTGCCCATCTTTTTTGCTTCGACACTTTGTGCTATAATACCTTTGGGAAAATAAATGCGTTTTCCAAAGTCAGAGAGAAGAGAATCAATAATTGTTCCGTTAAGTGTGGTGTTTAAACCTTGTGCTAATTCGTGTATCATGATATGCTATAATACAATGAAGTCGACTTCTCAGTCAATGCATTTTGACTTAAAAGTAGACTTTTATAGTAGATATTTTTTGAGGTGACATTAGAATGGATGATTTTCAAAAGGCTCAGGCTTTAGTAGAAGCTTGTAGAAAAGAAGTATCAAAACGAGTTATTGGACAAAACCATGTAATTGATGGAATACTGACAGCACTTATTGCAGGCGGGCACGTTCTGCTTGAAGGTGTACCTGGGTTGGCAAAAACTCTTACAATAAAAACCTTTTCAGATATTTCAGGCTTTGATTTTAAACGAATTCAATTTACACCGGATCTTTTACCAGCAGATGTTTCAGGGACGATGATTTATGAACAAGCAAGTGGGCGTTTTATTGTTCGAAAAGGTCCTGTTTTTACAAACCTCTTATTGGCCGATGAAATAAACAGAGCTCCAGCAAAAGTTCAATCCGCTTTGCTTGAGGCTATGGCGGAAAAACAAGTAACAATTGGTGAAAGCTCCTACCCCCTTCCAGATCCTTTTTTTGTTTTAGCAACGCAAAACCCTATTGAACAAGAAGGGACATATAACCTTCCAGAAGCTGAACTTGATAGGTTTTTGTTAAAAATTCTCTTAACCTATCCAACAAGTGATGAAGAGCATGCTGTTGTAAAAACTGGTGGTGCTCCAGAACTTATTCCTGTAAATAAGGTTTTAAATGAAAACTCTCTTAGGGCCTGTAGTAACCTACTTGAAAAAGTAACCTGTAGCGATGATTTAGTACGTTATATCGTTTCTATTGTTGCCGTAACGAGACCTGGAAAAGAAAAAGCAACAGGAAAAGGCAGTTCCGACATTCTTAATTATATATCTTTTGGGGCATCTCCAAGGGCAAGCATCGCGTTATATAAGTGCGCTAAGGTGCAAGCCTTGTTTGCCGGAAGGTCATTTGTTCTTCCGGAAGATGTTAAGGCTGCCGCGCCCGCTGTGCTACGCCATCGTTTAGTGTTATCGTACGAGGCTGTTGCTGATGGTGTTTTAGTTGATGAACTAATAGAAAAGATTCTATCCCTTATGCCTATTCCATAACAAGGGTATTTGATGGCAAAGAATGACGGCATAATAAAGAAGACATATTTACTTTCTCAACGCGCTACAAGTCTGCGCTTAATGTCTCGATCAATTGCAAATTGTTTATATGCGGGTAGTTTTCGCTCTATGTATAAAGGGAGAGGCGTTGATTATGCAGGGGCTAGGGAGTATTTGTATGGCGATGATATTCGATCAATTGATTGGAATGTAACTGCAAGGATGGGGAAGCCTTATATAAAACTTTTTGAAGAAGATAAAGAGTTAATGATTTTTTTAATTGTTGATAGATCCTGTTCTATGGAAAGTGGAACAGGGGAAAAAACTCGAATTGAAACAGCTAGTGAAGCGGCAGCATTAATGGTTTTTGCGGCAATACAAAATTCAAGCCCTGTTGGGGGGATACTTTTTGATGGAGAAATAGAATTCTCTAGCATGCCGAAAGTGGGAAAGAATCATGCAATGTTACTTTTTGCAAAAATTGATACACAACCTGAACACAAAAAAGAAGGAACTTCGCTGGGGCTTTCGCTAAGCTATGCTTCGCAGTTACTAAAAAATCGCTCGTTAGTAGTTGTGTTATCCGATTTTCGCTGTGTTGGGTATGAAAAAGAACTTGCTTCTCTAGCAGTAAAGCATGATGTAATTGCAGCTCGAATTGTTGATGAAACTGACTCCAAATTACCAAAAATGGGAACGGTTGAGTTTTTTGACAATGAAACGCAAAAGAAAAAAGTTTTTCCAACTTCAAATGATTTATTTGCAAAAGAGTGGAAGGCATATAATGAACGCCATTTAGAACGTTGGGAGACAAAATGTACAAAAAGTGGTATTGCAACTCTTACTTTATCTACAAACTCTGATCCTTTGCAAAGTTTAACTCAGTTTTTTTCGGCAAGGACTTATACATGAAAAAAGTTCTTTACATATTAGTAAAAAAAAGTGTAGTGCTTTTTTTCTTTTTTCATGTTGCTATAATCTATGCGCAAACAGTAAGTTTAGTGCCAAAAGATGTATATGTTGGTGATGAAGCCGAGGTGCGTTTTTCTTTTGATTGGGCTGGGACATTGTTTGTGGAAAACGCTGAAACATTAATTCCAATCGTTACCTCTACTACAATTGATGAAAGCTTACAAACTGATTACACAATTAAATCAATGCAGCTTTTACCCTCACAGACAGGTTATACCCTTTCAATACTGTTTGTTCCTTGGAAATCGGGGGTTTTAAATATTGATTCGTTTGATCTAGCAACAATTTTTGCTTTAAATGTTAATTCTCTATTAATTGATATTCCTGAAATACATATAAAATCGATATTATCACAGACAGAAGATAGGAATATACGTTCTCCCTCTGGTCCTATAATAATTCCAGGGACAACATATGCTCTTATTGCGATTGTTGTGCTATTGTTGATTTTCTGTATATTTGCAATTATTGTACTTACAAGAATAAATCACATAAAAACATGGCTACAATCTTTTTTTGGAAAAATATGGTCAAGTGATAATTTTAAAAAAGCTTCGCGTGAACTTATTTTGATTTCAAAAATGCTTGATTCTATTGACCAAAAAGTATTTGCAACAAAACTTTCTGGTATCATCCGTACGTATTTAGAAGGGCGCTTTTCGCATAGATTTACAGCAGAAACAACCAGCAGTTTTTTTATGATATTTAATACGCTTTTTGCAGGAACTGTCTCTTCTAACGCCGATGATTTTTTACAAGATTTGTATGAGATTTGTGTTAGATGTGATTTTTTGCATTATGCTGGAGAAGAAGTGGAAAAAGCGCCTCTGACACGAAATGAAGCGGAGTCTTTAATTGATCGAACTAGGAAGGCTATCATATATTTTGAAAAAGATTCAGATAGCGATGACGAAACAGGGGGTGAATTATGATGTTTGAAACGCCTCTTGCTTTTTTATTACTTTTTTTTATTCCTCTTTATTTTTTGATTAAAAAAACAGGTTTTTTTTCAAAACCATTCTTTCCTTTACCGTTTGAAGATTGGCATGGTCAAGGATTTGAGTGGAATAATACTGTAAGTTCTGTACTGCGTCATATTTCTCGCATTAGCTTTATTGCAGCTTTTATCTTTTTAGTTGTTGCACTAGCTAATCCTATAATTGTGAGGGAGGAACGAATCTATACTTCGAGATCTTCTGATGTGATTTTTGTAGTGGATATAAGCCCTTCTATGGCAGCAATGGATATTGCAACAGGAACACGTTTAGACGCAGCAAAAAAAGCTATTCAATTATTAATTGATGAGAATAAAGGTTCTGCGTATGGACTTGTGGCTTGTGCATCTGACTCTGCGTTACTTGTTCCTCCTACGATGGATCATAATACTTTGTTCACTAGGCTAGATGCAATGCAAATTGGGGAGCTAGGTGATAAAACAGCATTAGGCATAGGTATTGGAACTGCAGTGTATCATCTGATGTCAACATACGCGCCAAGAAAAAGTATCATATTGCTTACTGATGGAGAAAATAATGCAGGGGCAGTTCATCCTGAGACAGCAGCAAATTTGGCACGGGATTATGGTATTGTGTTGTATGTTGCTGGACTTGGAACGCGTGGGTCTGTTCCTCTTGAGTATGTCGACCCAGACACAGGGGAAAAATTTTCAGGTTTTTTAGATTCAAGCTTTGATAACTCATCTTTACGAACATTAGCAAGTATAACTGATGGTAAATATTTTACCGTTGAAACCTTATCATCTCTTTCACAGGCATTGCAAACGGTAAATGTTGAAAGCGCTGTTGCACAATCTTATCATGTGAAGCGTATTATTGAGCCATTGTTCACAGAGATGCTACTTATTTGTGTGATGTTATTTTGCCTGTCATGGTTGGTAAGCCGAGTTTTTTTACTGGAGGCATTATGAGTTTTACCATAGAAAGTCCGAAATATTTTTTATTGCTGCTTTTGCTTTTTCCGGCTCTACTCTTTTTTGTTTTTCATACAAAAAAAGCTATAGCATTGTTAAAAAATTACTCAGGTAAAAATATGAAGGCGGTGCATGCAATAAAGGGCCGTCTCGTGTTTCGGACTATTTGTTGGTCTTTTGCGTGGGCTTGTATTTGTATTGCTCTTTCAGGGCCCACATGGGGTACAAAACTTATACCAGTGCAAAAAAGTGGCCGAGCAGTCAGTTTTGTGTTTGATATTTCCCATAGTATGAGTGCAAAAGATATACAAGGGAAAACAATCACTCGTCTTGAAGAGGTTCAAATATTTTCACATAACTTATTGCAGTCTCTTCCTGGCGTCGCCACTTCTGCTGTTCTTGCAAAAGGTGATGGCGTGTTATCAGTTCCTCTTACTGAAGATTTTTATTCGATGACAAATATTATAGACGCGCTTTCGCCAAATATGCTTTCACAGCCTGGCTCAAGTTTGTCGAAAGGAGTGCTTAAGGCTATTGAATCTTTTCCACCGCAGTCAGCGCGAAGCTCATATATTGTTGTGTGTACTGATGGAGATGATACAGATGGGAATCTTTTTGACGCAGTTGAATATGCAATAAATTTTGGGATACAAATTGTATTTGTAGGTTTTGGGTCCACAGAAGAGACTGAAGTGCTTGCAGGTGATGGAATTACAAATGTAAAAACCGCCTTAAGATCTGAAAAATTGCAAGCACTTGCACAAAACGAAAATGTACAGTTTGTTTTAGCTAGTGATAAATCTGCAGTGGAGAATATTGTACAGTTCATTAAACCTTCAATATTCTTTTCTGATGCAGCAACAACTACAACTCATGAACTGGCACCAATAGAGCGGCACAGCATTTTTATTTTGCTTGCAATTGTCTTTTTTCTAACTGGCTTTATTGTCTATGTGATTCAGCCCTCAAAAATTGCACTGTTATTGATTAGGCGCGCTAAAACAGCTCCATATATTATGTTCATAGTTTTTTCGATATTCTTATCAGGTTGTAATGATTGGTTCGTTGACGCTAAAGACGTATTAGAAGGCTCATATCAATGGAATCAGCAAGAATATCAAGAGTCTGTAGCATCATTTTTAGAAGTAACAAGCCGATCTTACGAGTCAGAAAATGTAGAGGTTCGACAATATGGTTTGTTTGGGCTATCTTCTTCTTATTTAATGCAGGGAGAGCTAGATGCAAGCTTATTAAAAATAAATGAAATGGATCCTAATGTGGCGAAGAGTCTTGACTTTGCGCGGTGGTATAACAAAGGCATCATTTTTCATAGGCAGGGCAGTTATGAAACAGCTGCGTTTTGTTTTAAGAAAGCCTTGCTGGTAGACAGTTCAAACATAAATGCTAAGATAAATTTAGAATTGTGCCTAGACAGTGAAACAATAGATACACAAAAAGGCGAGAGAGAAAGAATCCCTGTGCAAGAACAAAATGCTCCTTCAGGTGCAGCAGAGGCAGTGTTCTCTCTTATTAGAAGAAACGAGGAAAATCAATGGAAAACACAAGAAGCCTTACCGGAAAAAAGCGATATAATAGACTATTAATTTTTTGCTTTGTTTGCTTATTCTTTTTTGTAATGCCCAATGCAATAGCTCAGGAAGAATCGTTACAATTTCTTCAGCAAGGTGATCTTATAGTGGCTCAGGAAAGTGAATTTTCTATTCAGCTTGAAGGCTTATCCCCTTCCGAAATTGAGCTGTTTACAATAGACTTTCCAGAAGGGGTAGTATTTGTATCTTCTACAAAAAGCGATGGATTTGTACGAAGCAGCTCTGGGCAAACGGTAAAAGCAACTACTATTTCCTATGTTGTGCGTTTTTCGAAAGCAGGTGTATACGAATTGGATAATCTTCCCATAATGATTAATTCAAAGTTGCAGTCAATATCTTTTCCGTCTGTTACCGTTTTGCCAAATCCAAATTTGTTATTTCCAGAATTAATTTTAGAGCAAAATGGAGATTTTTATGCTTTAGAAGAGGGCTCTTTTACAATTTCTGTGCGGTATTGTAAAAGCGTTGAAGATATACAAGTTGGATTATCTGAACATGCTCTTATTGAACAAAAAGACCTTCTGCTCAATATACCAACAGATGATTTGCCACTTTCTGTAAATGCAATCCCGGTAGCGCTTTATTCCTGTAAGCCATTTTCTCAAGGAAAGCTGTTGTTTCCCGATGTAACAGCAACGGTTACAGCCTATAATGGGACACAACATACAGTTGCTGTAAAAAACACCCAATTACATGTATTTGAGCAAAGAGATACTACTAACAGTATATATGGAAATGAAAGATCTGTAGCAAATTTTGAACAATACGGTGTGAATGATTCAAGCGAAAGTATTGTGCGAAATGAAGATTTAGTTGAAGAATTAGCTTTGTTACGTATCCAAGAAAAATATAGCTTTTTCCCTTTTTCTGCAAGAGCAGAACGAATTAAGCTGGAAAACCAGGAAGGCATAAACAACAAAAACGAAGTATCCTATATTTGGGTATCTGGAGGAATTGTCTTGGCGGTGCTTATTATTTTTTGTACTGCGGGGCTTTATTGGTTAACAAAAAAAAGGGGTGGTAATGCATTTTCCCGATATATTCCTCTTGCTTTTGCTCTTGGGGTTATATTGTTGGTTGTAAGCTGTTTTTTTGGACGACCATTATTAAAACAATATGCCTTGACGTATGGAGCTCAGTTATATACAATTCCAGAGTATGAATCGCGCATTGTTTCAACTCTACCTGCAGGCTTGCGTTTAGAAATAAACCGTTCTGTTGGAGACTGGTATCTTGTGAAGCAAGAACACGGACAAAGTGGGTGGATTCAAAAAAAAGATTGTATAACTATTGAAAGAGAGATGTAAGATATGGACTTTGGGGATATTTTAGACCAGTGGGAAAAAGGTAGTGGACAAAAGACACAAAAAACACAATCCACTTCAGGAAAAAAAGCAAATGCACCAGTTAAAAGGCAGGTAGAGTCAACAAGTCGCAATAATATGAGCGCATGGCTTAACAAATATGGTGTTGTTGATAAAGATAGGCTTGTAAAAGAATATGAAACCACAAAGGCGCTTAGTTCCCATACATCAGCAAAAAATCTTCCCATTGATGCAACGATCGATTTACATAACTTCACTCAAGAAGATGCGTGGAGACACTTAGATACTTTTGTGAGAAGTTGTAAACAAAAGGGATTTAAAAAAATTCTGATAATTCATGGCAAAGGAATCCATTCGGATGATGACCCTGTATTAGGTCGAATGGTTCGCATGTTTATTGAGCAAAATAAAATACTAGGTGCTTCTGGGCACCCAAAAGCAGCCCTTGGTGGTAGTGGTGCTACATGGGTAGTGATAAAATAATTATGAATTACGAATTACGAATTAGTAATTATTTTAACTTTCCTACTTGCCTTAATCAATAAATTTGAGTATGTTTATAGTATGAATGATTTATATTCGGCGCTCGGTGTAGCAAAAACTGCCTCTGCCGATGAAATAAAAAAAGCATATCGTAAGCTCGCACTAAAATATCACCCCGATAAAAATCCCGGAGATAAGGTGAGTGAAGATAAGTTTAAAGAGATAAGTGCGGCCTATGCCGTATTGGGCGATGAAACAAAAAAGAGTCAATACGATATGTATGGCTCAGCAGATGCTTATGCGCAATCACAACGACAATCGTATGGGCAAGGATATGGACAAAACCCATTTGGGGGAGATGATTTTTGGGAGTGGTATTCTCAAGCAACACAGCAATCTGCATATAGACGTACTTATACGTATCGACAGCGCAATACAGAACCTCTTACACGCTCTGATTACTTTTTCGCGCTTATTCGTTATGGATTAACACTTTTAGCTGGATTGGGACTTTTTTGGCCTACTTTTATACTTTTCCCAATTGGTCCAATTCTTTGTATAGCAGCGATTGTAAATGGAGCATCGGGAATACTGCGAAGTCTTAAGGGTTTACTCAGTAGTTCTAATTCATAACAAAAAAGGAAAACAGATTAACTGTTTTCCTTTTTAATTGTACATATTAATAATTGAAACACAAAACATGAATCAACATGGTGATTTGGGAATAATTAATATATGATCAAAAAATGTGGTTTGGGAATATAGGTTTATTTTTCCCTAAAAATAATTCTTCCACGGTTCAGATCGTATGGTGACAGGGCTACTTTTACGTGATCTCCTGGTACAATTCTAATGTAATGCTTTCGCATCTTTCCTGATAAGTGAGCAAGTATTACGTGTTTGTTTTGTAACTCTACTCTGAACATAGTGTTTGGTAAGGCTTCTTTTACAACGCCTTCAACTTCAATTGCTTCTTCTTTAGCCACAATTCCTCCATGGGATGTTATTCTCAAAAAAAATTGAGATATAGCGCAAAAAAAGTGAAAAAATGCTAAAAAGCATTTGCTTTTTTCTTCAATCGCTATTATAATTTTAGTGTGAAAGAGGAATGTTGTCAACTATAGGGAGCGTAAGAAATGGAAAAAGAATTCACAGAAAAAATGCAAGGATTACTTGTAGAATCAAAGGAAGAGATAATCGGTACTTTGATGCAAAACAATGCCGATTTTAAGGAAATTGTTGAAACAATGGAATCGAAGGATGTTGTAGACATTGCTTCTGATGATATTGATCGAAAGATGTTAGAGGCTGTAGGTTCTCAGCAGATGAACCGGTTAAGCCTTATTGATAATGCCTTGGCTAGAATTGAGCAAGGAAAATATGGATTATGCATGCGATGTAGTAAGCGCATACCCGATGAGCGACTTGAGGCTATTCCTTATGCAGTTCTTTGCATCGATTGTAAAACAAAGGATGAAAGAGCAAAAAGGCTTGGACAATAGTTTTATTATAGAGGGATTTCGCACCATCTTCCATTTGAAAGGTGGTGTGTAGTAGAATACCCTGCTTCTTTTGCTGTATTAACAGCAATATCATAATGTGCTACAATTGTGTCTATACTGTGACTATCTGAGTTGATGGTAATTGGCACATCATAAGAATTTAATATTTTTAAAAAATCAGGTGAAGGGTACGGCGTTTTCATATTGGACCGAGCCATACCACCTGTGTTAACTTCTACAATTTTATTATTTTTTGCTACAACCTTAGCGGTTTCTTTCAGTTCTTTTCTATACCAAGAATCATTTTCATTAAAAAATTTCAGGACATCATTGCGTTTTCGCACCAAATCAATGTGACCAACTATGTCAAAGTCACCATTTTGAATCATAGCGCGTTGTGAGGCAAAATATGCCTGTATCGCTTTTTTCCCATTTCCCGAAAAAAAGGTTTGTACCCCATTATAAAATTCTTCTGCAGGCCCATCTACTGTAAAACATCCTCCATTTACAGAATTATCTTTTATTACATAGTGAACAGAGCCAATCATATAATCAATGTTCCATTTTTTATATGTTGCTTTTGTGCAATGAGAAACTGGAGGAAGATGTTCAGCTTCTACGCCTACAAGAATTTCCATTTTCCCTTCATATTGTTTTTTTAACTCATTTATGTCATAAAAGTATTCGTCATACTTATCTGTATCCATATGCCAAACCGAACTAATAGGAAAGGCTGTATGTGACGAAAACCCAAGAATTTCTATTCCGGCTTCAAAGGCAGCTTTTGCCATTTCTGCTGCGGTGTTTAGCCCGTCGCAATATATTGAATGGGTATGATAATTTGTTAATTTGTTCATTAATGTTTCCTTATTCTGGTTGGACAAACAGTTTAAAATTCGAGAATATTTCTTTAAATGTTTTAATCCCTAATCTAATTGTTTGTATATCTTTATTTTTTCCAGCTCGTTCAATTGCTGATCCTATTTTTGTCAAATTTCCTAAAGACAGTGTAGCTGAACTACCTTTTAGTGTGTGTCCTATCGATACCAAACTTACATAGTCGTTGTGTTTTTGAGCCTCTTCTGCAAGAACAATAAATTGTTCTGTTTGTGTTATATATTGTAAAATAAGTTCTTTTCCAAGTGAAATGTCTCCACCAACGGTATCCATAAAATCGTTCCAATCCCAGAAATCTCGTGTTTCTGTTTTTCCAAGGAGTGTTTTTATCGCTGTGCTTGCGCTTCCTTTTTCTTCGGCTTCGGTTATTTGATTTACAAAGAATTTTGTTAAAAGGGCTCCAACATCTTTTCTTTTAAATGGCTTTGTTAGAATATCATTCATGCCAGCTTCTTCGTATGTTTTAAAATCGTCTATGTCGTTATTTGCAGTGCATGCAATAATAGGACCTTTATAGCCTTTTTCTCGAATTTCTTTGCATGCAGCGAGGCCGGATTTTATTGGCATATGAATATCCATAAAAATAATATCAATGGATAAATCACTTGTAATTATATCTACTACTTCTTTGCCGTTAGAGGCTACCAATGTTGTTGCTCCAAAGTGAGATACAAAAGTTTGCATTAGTTTTTGATTTATTGGATGATCTTCAGCAATAAGTACTTTTTTATTAGATGCAATTAAAACGCTATCGCTACCTTTTGAGCCCTGCTTATTAGGAACCTCTTCAACAGAGTCAATAATGCCAAATTCTTGAGGAACATTGAAGTAGTTTGAAAGGAGTTCTGTTAAAGAGCGAAATTTTATTGGTTTGTAAATGAAGTTTTCAAAATACTTAAATACTTTTTCACGGGTGTTCGAGTCAAGCCGCCCATCTGGTATCATCAAGAAACACTTTGTTTTACTAAGCTCTGTGCGCTTTCTGATTGTGCTTGCAATTTCCCATCCATCCATGCCTTCTAATAGCATATCAATAAATACAATGGTGTATGGATTCCCTCTTGCAGCTGCTTTTTCCATTTTTTGATTGCTTTTTGTCCCGTTGTTGCTCCATCAATCGTACTGAACTTTAGTGTTTTAAGTTTTGAGTGCAAGCTTTTTAGGGAGAGCCTGTTATCGTCTATAATTAATATTGAAGTATTTTCTGGAATATCCAGCTGAGAAACAAGTTTGATTCTGTTTTCAATTAAAGAGCGCGGTGAAAAACTTATGTCATTGCATAATGGAATTGAAAACCAAAACAAAGAGCCTTTGTTTTCTTGCGATTTCATTCCAATTTTTCCACCCATTGCTTGCACTAAGCTTTTAGAAATCGACAGGCCTAGTCCTGTTCCTCCATACTTCCGCGTGATCGAAGCATCTACTTGGTAAAAATCTGTAAAAATTTCACTTTGCCTATTTTTTGAAATTCCTATTCCTGTGTCGCGTACTTCGAATAGTAAAATGCTATTATTTAAACGTTGTGAAAGCTTTATGTGAATATAGCCCGTATGGGTGAATTTAATTGCATTTTTTATTAGGTTAAGCAGCACTTGTTTTATTCGGGTGGGATCGCCTAGTACCGATGTTGGAATTGTATAGTCGATATCCGTAACAATTTCAAGCTGTCTGTTATGTGCCTCTGCTGAGAGTAATTCGACCGTTTTTTCTGTAATTTCTATTGGGTTTAATGGGATAGATTCAATTGTGAACTTACCCGAACTGATTTTTGAAAAGTCAAGTAAATCATTTACAAGTGCTAAAAGAACATCTGAGCTAAAGCGAATTTGATGGATAAAATCATTTTGTTCCGCATTTAGGTTTGTTTCACTTAAGAGCTCTAAAGACCCACTTATTGTTTGAATGGGAGTTCTAAGCTCATGGATTGTGTTTGCAAGGAATTGGCCATCAATCGCTGTTGATGGTTTAGCCGGGACATCCATGCGCTTAAACCTTTGAATTGAGTACTTCTATAGCTTTTTGTATAATGGCATCTGGTTTAAGTGGTTTTATGAGGTAACTCTTTGCACCCAAGCTTAGTGCTTGCACAACTGAAGCTTTTTGAGTTGCATTTGAATAAACGATAACAGGGCTAGGATATTGCTTTGCGCGTAAGTTCATTAAAATATCAAAACCGGAAATACCAGGCATAAATACATCTAGGATAACAAGGTCAAAAACCTTTTTATTTGTAGCAGCCAAAAATTCAGAGCCAGCTGGGTATGAAACAACATCTGCGTTTAGTGATGCAAATATTTTTTCCAAAAGAGTTCTGACAACTGCATCATCATCAACAATGGCTATGAGAAGCTTTTTATGCTCATCACCTTCTGTGTCTAATACTCCTGTTTCTGAGAAAAAGCGCATTTCAACCAAGCCTTCTCCTGCATCTTCAGTAGCACATAAAATCTTGTCTGCAATTGTGCCTGTGAGGTCAGAATCGTTTCTTTCATTAAGCAATGTTGCTAATACACCGGCAAGATTGTCTACAACTTCAAGATCATTGTATTCAACATGTCCTTTTATAAATTCTCTCGTAAAAGGATCCAGTGAAAGAACTTTTATATACTTATGGCGAACTCGCTGGTCGCTGATAACATTGTTTAATAAAAGTTCAAGATTCATAGAATCTGAAAATCCCAAAGTGAGATTTGTTAGCATTAACACTATTTTAGGGGTAGATAGCTTGTTCGCTTCAATCATTTCACTGATTTTATAACGAATCATCGCTATTTTGTCTCTGTTTAAGCCTTGTGCGATTTCAATAAAAATAATGTTTTCGTTAAGATGTGTTTCCATGATACTTAATGTAGTATCAATAGAGAGTGATGTTTTTAAAACACGTCCAATGGAGTCAAAGAAGACATCGAATTTGATTGGCCTATTAAAATATTTTATAACTTTATACGGCAATAATTGCGCAAGCTTATCAGAACGTAAAGCAGGCCCTGTAATAATTATAGGTATAGAAACAGCATTCGGATTGTCTCTCTTTTTTTGGAGAAAATCCATAAGTTCTGTAAAAGATTCTTGGAAATCAATAATAATTAAATCCGGTAATTGAGAAATGGTTTTCGTAAACGCATCTCGCCTACCATTTGCAATGGATACTTCAATTCCAACAGATGTAAGTTTTTCTTTAAGAAAATCTCGAAACAAAGGTGGCGCATCTATAATTAATACTTGTTTCATATGTACATAATACCCTAAATCTGTTATAATGGCAAGTATGAAAAATGCAATTGTATTACTTGCAGATGGTTTTGAAGAGATGGAAGTAGTTATTCCTGTCGATTTAATGCGAAGAGCAGGCATTCATGTGCAATTAGTTAGCATGAATGATGCGTTACGTGTTACAGGCTCCAGAGACATGATTCTTGAAGCTGATATGTCTTTTTTACAAATAAATGAGAACTATTTACAGAATAATTTGCCTGATGCTATAGTGCTTCCTGGTGGGTTAAATGGTAGTTTAAATCTTTCAAATCATACGTTAACCGAAAAACTTCTAAACATAATGCTGTCTAACGAAAAAATTGTTGCTGTAATTTGCGCCGCACCAATTATCGTTCTCGCTCCATTAGGTCTTCTTGATGGTAAAAATTTTACCTGCTATCCAGGAATGGAAAAAGAAAGCAAGTATTTGCAAAAAGCAGATATTTCGGGGCATAAAGCTGACAGGGTTGTTATCGATGGAAACTTGCTAACATCTCAAGGGCCAGGTAGTGCTGCAGACTTTGCTTTTGCTTTGATAGAACTATTGCTAGATAAAGAAAAGAGCGAGAAAGTTAAAGAGGGAGCTCTTTTTCTTTAACACAATTATCTAATACTATGGTATACTATTTTTATGAAGAATATTAAGCGTATAATTAAAAGTTTTATTTGGTTAGCAATTATAGGGGTAGCCCTTTTTTTCTACTTACGTATAGGTGCTACATATAATACTATGGAAGTTGGTTTTTATGGGCTTCCAGAAAATGTTGTAAATGTGTTAACTAATTGGCTTAATAATAGGAATATTGATTGGAAGAGTGTTGTTTTTGATTCATCTAAGCCACTCGAAGATCAGCTTGATGTTCCCGTACAGCAAAATCTTTTGTTTACCGCAGATAGTATGAACATGGATGCTATTGCCCCGTACGTGCGGACCGCAAAAACTCAAAATTTGCTGTTAATGCCAGTTTCAATTCGTACCGCCGTCCAGACGAATGGGCGCCTTACCGCAACACCAGTGTTACTCGACCATTATCAGCTTTCATATAATGCAGAAGCGCTTCGTAACGCAGGCTTTTCTATCCCAACTAATTTTATTGATTTAGAAGCAATAGCGCAGAGCCTTATAAATAGTCGCCAAGGTACAAGTGCTGTTGCACCAATTCTTTGTGCTGGTGGAAATGATGACGATTTAATGCAATTTTTTTCAGCAATGTTTGAAACACTGCACGGTGTCGAAAACTATGAAATAGCTCAGACTATTTTGGCGCAAACAGTTGAAGGTGTAAAAGGAAATCAGTTATTGAGTGGTGATGCTTTTGATGCTTTTTTTGATGTTCCGCAAGTTTATGATACTTTGAGATATATTACAACGTGGCAAAATAGAGGGTTTTTGAGTTCATCATGGCTTAATCTATCACGAGATGATATTGCTAGAGCGATGGAAAATGGAACAGTAACTTTTTCTTTTATTCCTTTTAGCTCTTATGAATTACTGTCAGAAAATGCTCAGAATGCTTATGCTCCATGGTTTATGCCATCCGGATCTCAACGGGAAACTAGATACCTTGTTGCTCCTTCTGTAGTAGTGATGGAATTTTCTTATGTAAAATCTCCTTTTCAATCTGCCCGGCAATCAGCAAAGAAGAATAATTTAGCAGCTTCAATTATTTCTGAGCTTGTTTCTGGTTTTGTGCAAGCCGAGCTTAGTGATGCTGCTGGCTTATCTCCTGTGAATGCAACAGCCCAGGTAAACGAAATGGGCGCAGGTGAAACAGTCCAGCTTATTACCCTTGCAGATGGTATTATTCCAGATATTGCCACGGCTACTTTTGTTCGTCAAAGTGATAAAGTTCAGTTTGCTCAAGCTTTGAGGATGCGTTTGCTTCAGATTGAAAGCGAACTGTAATAGCTGTATATTATCGTAATTACAAGCAGATTCTAGGTTTTTAATAATAAAATTTATTGTAAGTTTTCAAAATTTGTGTAACCTTTGCTACTAACTATTGTTTACTTTATATAACCGTACAAAGCGGTAGGATTGTTTTCCTCTGTAGGGCACATTTGCAGATTAAGAGTCGGCCGATGTCTTACAGAGATTTTTTTTGTTTATATGGTATTAACATAAGAAAAAACAAAAAATCATATACTTATTTCAGAAAGCTCTACTTGATAAAAAAAACTCTATATGATATAGTCAAATTCTCTTGAATTTATTTGGAGATTATGATATGATTACAAACACAATTATTGTTATTACAGTAGTACTGTTAGCTGGTCTAGCAGTGTATATACAAATACGTAAGGCAAAGAAGACTTCTTCATCGTGCGGTTGCGATAGTGGATGTTGTTCTTCAATGAACACTCCCGAAAAGACTTCTTTTCACAATGCAAAAAAACTTATACTAAATGTAGAGGGTATGCATTGTGGCCATTGCCAAAATAGCGTATCGGAGGCACTTAATTCCCTCGATGGAGTATCTGCAACAGTTGATTTAGAAAACAACTGTGCAAATGTAGAACTTTCCAAAGATGTGCCCGAGGCCGATTTAATTGAGGCTGTATCTGCAAAAGGTTTTGAAGTTACTGCTGTTAAAACTGTTTAGTATTTTGAACAGTTAAAAATTACTTTTATAAAGAGAATAAACTATGGCTACAAAAAGAAATCCGCGCTTTAAAGAATGCCGAAAATTAGGTGTAAACACTTGTGGGCATCCTAAAGCAATGAAACGAGCTGGTGCACCAACATTAAAAAGACGACGAAAAGTGTCTGAATATGGTTTACAGTTAAACGAAAAACAAAAAGTAAAAGCTTACTATGGTATTTTCGAAAAACAACTTAGAAACTACTATGCAAAAGCTAAGAAAAAAGTTGGTATGAGAACTGGTGACGCATTATTCCAAATGCTTGAAACAAGACTTGACAACATGGTATACAGAATGGGGTTTGCTAACTCAATTCGTATGGCACGTCAATTAGTTTCACACGGTCACATTCTTGTTAATGGAAGCAAAATTGACATTCCATCATACTTGATTCAACCAGGTGATGAATTAACACTTCGTGAAAAATCACGTGGAATTGAAGTTTTCAAAACAAACTTCTTAAAACAAAACGCATCTGCTCTTCCATATATTGAAAGATCAGAAGAAAACTTGAGTGGAAAACTTGTTCGTCTTCCATCTCGAAGCGAAATACCTGTAGAAGTAAATGACCACTTGGTTATTGAGTTCTACTCACGCTAATAAACAAACAATTACGGGAAAGTTTGACAGAGTTCGCTTTCCCGTGTTTTTTATATTTTGGAGTAACGTCATACAACCATCCATGGTTATATGACGTTAGCAGAATTAATAGCGTTGCTCTAATTCTGCCATACACGACATCCGTGTCGTGTTGCTACCGCAAAGGTATATTGGAGGTAATAAAATGAGTTACACAAACATCGTAGCTGTTATTGGCCGTGAAATTATTGATTCACGCGGAAATCCTACTGTAGAAGCAGAAGTTGTTCTTGACAGTGGAATTAGAGGCCGTGCAGGAGTTCCATCAGGAGCTTCAACTGGTGAAAATGAAGCATTAGAGCTTCGTGATGGCGACAAAAAACGCTTTTTAGGAAAAGGTGTTT
>CAYJOZ010000004.1:0-27047 GCA_964371925.1 uncultured Treponemataceae bacterium
CTAACTTCAAACATACTTTATTATACTACACCTAGCCACCTTTTCGCAAGTAATTTTTTGTGATAAAATAAAGATATGTATGAAATTGAATTAAAAGCACATATTGAAAACATCGAAAAAACAAAAACCACTATAAATACATTCGCACGATTTTTAGGAACAAAAGATAAGACGGATGTTTACTGGCAATTAAACGGTTTAAATCCTACTAAACCAGTGCGAGTCCGCATTCGACAAGAACTATCAACAAATACTTCAAAAGAGATAACTAAATCGCTGATGGTTACATATAAGCGAAAAGAACTACGAAATACTAAAGAATCAATTGCATATGAAGTAAATGAAGAAAATGAGTTTTCTATTAGTAACAGAGAAGCCTTTGAATCAATATTAATAGATTCAGGATTTAATATCGCTCTACAAAAAGAAAAAAAAGTACTGCAATGGGAGTATAACGGGGTGTTGTTAGAGCTTTGTACAATTACAGGGCTAGGCGATTTTTTAGAGCTTGAAATTGTTGCAGAAAACCGTAAAGACAGCACCATCAAAAAGGCCATAGATTCATTACAATCTGTATTGCAACAATGTGGTGTCCCTATTGAAAAAATTGAAAAACGATATTATAGCGAATTAATGCAAGAAAAAGGTATTGGATAATGTAACGCTATAAAGAATGTGTACCTTGAATAAATTTAGCTAACATATTATAATTTTATTTGTATTATAAGGAGGTAGGCGGCTCTATGTTTGACCGAACACTATATAAAGAACGTGCCCAAGAACAGTTAGATGGTAAATGGATACCTGCCCTTTGTGTTATATATTCAAATGCGATTCTGTCATATATTATTAACAAGCTATCAATTATCGATATTTCTCTTTCCTTTGGAGGGTACATCATTGCTGTAGAGCCTATTTCAATTGTTCTTGGAGCAATTCTAATTATGGCTACCGTATTTTTCTTTTTACAGCTTACAAAAAATAAAAATCAAGTGAACTTTTCAACATTTTTAGAAGGCTTTTCACTATGGCTTAAAGGAATACTTGGCATACTTTGGGCATCATTTTGGAGTATTCTGTGGTCTCTACTTTTTTTTATTCCTGGTATTATTAAAGCTTTTGCATATTCTCAAATTCTTTTTATTTTAGCAGAAAATCCCAATACTTCAGTGCGAAAAGCAATGAAAATGAGTAAGGAAATGACAAAAGGATATAAAGGTGACATCTTTTTTATGCATTTAAGCTTTATAGGTTGGTATATACTTGCCTATGTTCCAAGTTGTGTTATAAGACTATTTATTACAGGATCATTTTTACCAAAAGAAGGGTCCACTGAACTATGGAGCATTATTTTAACAGTTTTTTTAAGCATGTGTATTGTTCCGTATCAATACACAAGTACTGTATATGCCTATTATGATTTAAAGCAATTTGCATTGGATAAAAAAGTGCTACGCCCTATAGACTTTGGCGACACAGAATCTAGTCAGCAATAATAAATAATGGAGAAAAAAATGCAAAATTATAGTAAAATAGTTACACCGACAAAGCAAAAGAAAAAATTGAGCAAAAGCGCAAGACAAGGCCTTATAGTTTTTATTATTCTATTTTTAACGACATTAGCTTATTTTGTCTATCAATACTTTTTTTTAGACAAGACAACACCATCACTTACAAGTTTTTCTACAAACAATGGAATAACAGGACTAATAGAGAATCCTTCAGCTGGGTTTCAATTTAGTGCTAACGATTCCATTGCAGTTTTAAACATAGAAGGCATTATTCAAGACGAAAATGAAACTTATAACCAAGTCTGGCTTTTAGATACTATTGAATATTTAACCTATGATGACAGCAATGCAGCAATTTTATTATATATTGACTCGCCTGGTGGTGGCGTATATCAATCTGACGATGTATACCTCGCTCTGGAAAAATACAAAGAAGAAAGTGGTAAGTCTATCTGGGCATATTTTGGCCCTATAGCTGCATCAGGTGGTTATTATATTGGGTGTGCAGCCGACACTATCTATGCAAACCGCAACACACTCACAGGATCTATTGGCGTAATATCAAGCTCTTCATTTGATTTAACAGGACTTATGGATTCATATGGCATAAAAATGACTACAATTACCGCTGGCAAAAATAAAAATATGATGAATGTAAATAGCCCAATGACCGAAGAACATCGTGAAATTATGCAATCTATTGCAGATGAAGCGTATGACCAATTTACAAACATAGTGGCTAGTTCACGAAAAATAGATATGGCAAAGGTACAAGATTTGGCAGATGGTAGAATATATACTGCTCTACAAGCTGAAAAAAATGGACTAATTGATGCCGTTGGAAGTATCGACGATGCTATAGCTGCTATGGAAGTAAGCTTATTTGAAGGCGAAAACATGAATATAGTACATTATCAATATGAAGAAGAAGATATTTCTATTTTAGATTTACTGCTAGATTTCTCTTCTCAAGTACTAACTATAATGCAACCAAAAGAAGCCATCGCACTTGATGCAATACAAACAAACCTGGGGCTCCCAACAGAAATGGAATATCCAGCATATTACTATCACCAATAAACGATAAAATAAAATAATAAGGATGCAAACAATGAATTTTTCAAAACAACTTTTTACAGAGCTTTACGGAGCTGATGATCAAATTATTCAAGAGCAAATGAATCGCTATATAAACTTAGCAAAGGAGTGGTCAACCTTCTTTAAAAAAGATGCAGAATCTGAAGGGGTGCGATTTTTTTCGAGTGCCGGGCGTAGCGAGATTGGGGGAAACCATACCGATCACAATCTAGGAAAAGTGCTAGCTGCGAGTATTCAACTTGATTGTATTGGCGTAGCACTTCCATCTGGAGACAGCACCATTACTATTCATGATATTACCTATAACAAAGACATAATTATTGATATAACTAACACAGAGCGCATAATGGATGAAAAAGGCTCCCCTGCTCTTCTTCGAGGCATAGTACAAGGATTTAAAGACAGAGGCTACAAAACAGGCGGATTCAATGCTTGTCTAACAAGTAGTGTCATTCCTGCTGCAGGGGTTAGTTCTTCTGCGTCTTTTGAAATGATGCTTTGTCTCATTCTAGATAAACTCTTTAATGATGGAAACATTCCTGTTAGTAAGTATGCTACAATCGGCCAGTTTGCGGAAAACAAGTACTGGGACAAAGCATCCGGGCTTTTAGACCAAATGGCATGCGCCGTAGGAGGCCTTGTAGCTATGGACTTTCAAAATCCTGCAGAACCAATTGTAGAAAAAGTTCCTTTTGATTTTGCAAAACAAAACTACTCCCTTATGATAGTAAATACAGGAAAAGGACACGCAGACCTTTCTGAAGAATATTCCTCTATTCCAAATGAAATGAAGGCCGTTGCTAAACTTCTTGGAAAAGAAACATTGCGTGGCTTATCATTTAAGGATATTAGCGATAATTTGGTAAAAATTAGAAAAGAGTGCGGCGACCGTGCAGTAATGAGAGCTGTCCATTTCATTGAAGAAAATGATAGAGTTGATTCAGAAGTGGCAGCACTAAAAAGTGGCAATTTTGAAACATTTTTATCACTTATTACAGATTCGGGAAACTCATCTTGGAAATGGCTCCAAAACGTGTTTGTTCCAGCCTTTGCGCACGAACAACCAATTTCTGTGTGCCTAGCGCTTACAGAAATATTTATTCGCTCAAAAGGCGTTGGCGCATGTCGTATTCATGGTGGTGGCTTTGCAGGTGTCATTCAAGCATTTATCCCAAATAACTTGAGAGAAGAATATACCGAGTACATGGAAAAAGCGCTGGGTTATGATAAAGCAAGTGGTGAATTAAGCCCTGTATATGCTATGAGTATCCGTCCTCATGGTGCTATTGAGGTGAAATAAAACGTATCTTGTGCACGATACCAGTAATTTCATAAAAGGTTTTGCTTTGAGCAAAACCTTTTATGCGCATCTTCTTATTTGCTCTACTGTGCACTATCCGTTTTTTCACCAGTAGTTACAAATCCCATGGTAATAAACGCTAATACAAAGAAAACAGCACCATAAATAAATATTCCACGATAACTTACTAAATCAATAATGAGGCCACCACAAAATGGTGCTAAAATAGCTGCTGCTTGTGAGAATGTGTAGTAAAGTCCAGTATACAAGCCAATTCGAGCAAAGCCTGCCATTTGCCAAAGCATTGGAAAAGAGTTAGCAACTATACAAATCCAAAAAATACCAAAACAGAACATTAATGCCCAAAAGATATATACAAGATGACTGCCTTGTAATCCTAAGCGCATAACAAGTTCAGCAAAAATAAATTGTGCAATAAGAACGGCAATTACACCAAGAAGTGAAAGTCGAATCATTCTTTTTCGTCCCCACTTGTTTGCGGCATATCCCATTGGGATTGCAAAAATAGCAGAAGCTATGGCAACCATCCCTGCGGCAAAAGCACCACTTCCCATAGAAATATCAAAGGTTAAAATGCTGTATTCTGCAACATACGGAACTAATCCTTGGTAAGCCATAAACCATAAAAAGAGCGATAACAATACAAAAAATGAACTTCTATCTGCCTTTTCACCCTCTTTTTGAACATTTCCTTTTAATACAAGGGATAAACTCTTTAAAAATGGTACCTTTTCTTCTTTTTCGCCTTCGTTATCATTTGAGTTTTGAACATATCCAGCAGACTTATTTTCTTTTACAAAAACTAATAGCATAATAGCCGCTAAAAGGACTAAAACACCTGCAACTGGAAAAGATAGGGCATCTTTGGTTTCACCAAGAAACGGCAGCACAATATCAACATCCATAAGGCGAGCTAAAAACAATGTTCCCACAATACCTGCAATATTTCCCATCGTGTTAATTACACCATTACCTTGCGAACGATACTCTGGTGGTACTACATCTGGCATAAGAGCAACAACAGGACCTCTAACCGATTGCTTAAATAAATTTAACAATGCTAGAACAACAACCAGTGCTACAAACGATGTTCGAGCAGCATAGGGAATTGAACTAAAGAAAATTGCAGATAAAGGAAGAAGAACAATAATCCATGGCATCCTGCGCCCGATTCTAGTACGGGTATTATCTGACCATGCTGAAACGAGTGGAATTAAAAAAATTGCCAAAGCATTGTCCAATGCCATAAACATACCAACAAGCCACTTATACGGAATATACTGACTTAAAAAAATAGTAACATAACTATCATATAAAGGATCCATTAACCCCATTGTAAAAAATCCAGCACCTATTAAAAATGTAATAGGCAAATATTTTTTGAATCCATCCTCTGTTACACTCATATTAATCTCCTTGATTTGGCGATATTGCCATATCTCCTATTTACAAGTGTAGCATGCTTTTGCTATAATTACAACATGGACAACAAAAATTTACAAACAAATAACATTTACACCTTGGCAAAAGAACCATTGTTGTTTGCACACAGAGGTGTGTCATCTCTCGCACCAGAAAATACTCTGGCTGCTTTTAGAAAAGCAAAGGAATTAGGGATTCCCGGAATAGAACTTGATGTTCACCTTACAAAAGATGGTGAGCTTGTCGTTATTCATGATGAATCAATAAAACGAACAGCGCGTTTAGTGTCGAGAGAAACAGGAGAAGTTCACGATGCACCAGATATCGAAATAGAGGAAACAAATTATGAAGAATTGCTAAAGTATGACTATGGTATTTGGTTTGGCAAAGAATTTGCTGGAGAAAAGCTCCCTCTCCTTTCAGAAGTTCTTGAAGTAATTGGTACTGACATGTACGCAGATATTGAAATAAAAATTGATACTTTTAATGTTAAAGCAGTAGCAAAAAAAACAGCAGAAGTAATTCAAGAATCTTTGCAAAAAAATCCTAAAAACCCTAATAGATTTTTAGCCTCATCATTTAACCCCTTAGCTATAAGAGAATTTAAGAAATATAGCACAATTCCAACTGCATTGATTTACGACACAAACCCAAAATCAAATTTTTGGGTTAAAGGTGGGAAATTTCGATGGTTTTGTAAGCCAACTGTTTTGAAACCATGTTGGAAAGATGTTACAGGTAAAGAACAAAAAGAAGTATGGGTCTGGACTGTCGATGATGCGGAAATAGCAAGAAACCTAGTTTCTAAAGGGATAAAGGGTATATGCTCAAATAGGCCACAAGATATAATAGAAATGATATAAACTGCCGATAATACAGTATATGCATCTAATACGTGTGTGTAGGGAGGAATAACATGAAGTTTTTCCAAAGATTATCAGTTCGAACATTTATTGTAACGCTCGTGATTACACTTATTTTCTCAGTGTTTATTGTGCAAAACAATATGAGAAAAACTACTGCTCTTGCAAACTTTTACAAAAATGGTATTGAAGCCAACATTGCATTGTTAATGCAAGCAGCACAAGCACCTGAGAGTTTTATTATTTCTAATGCTGATAATTTCACACAGACCGTGTTTGACGATATCGCTACATATATGCATAAACAAAAATCATTTATCTTTATGTCGTTTACGCCAAAACAAAGTGTTACTTATGTATATCCAAAGGAAGAATTCAACCACATAATCGGTTCAAACGGTTTCTTTAAGCCAGAAGAAGCACGCTTAAGTCAAATTTCACTATCATCAAATGAAACCCTATTGTATATAAACTATGACCCTACAAGCCAAGATCGCTGGTTATTTATAAAAAATCCTATAATTAAAGAAGCAAAAGATAAGACAGAAACCTTTTTAGGATTTATTACCATTGCCTATTCCGTGAATGAGGTAATTACAAAATTTCAATTTGATAGCTTACTAAAAATGGGATATGAATATCAATTACAATTGCTAGAAGAAAATCAACCTTATTCCATAACAAAGAGCAGTGATTTTTCAGATATTTTTGCAATCAAAAATACCATAACAACAGGTGGAAGCACATGGGAATTTTCACTTTCGCCATCGTTCATGATATTATTTGATCCTTTATTGCTTATTCTAATCTTTTTTTCGCTGAGATGCGTTTACTATATCTATGTGCATATCCGACAGAGAAAACTAAGTTTAAAAAAACAAATACACTACGAGCTCTATGTAGATTCACTGACTGGTGTTTACAATCGAAAAAAGCTTGAAACATTACTCACCGATAACACAAAAGCAAGCGTAATATATATTTCTTTACAAGGCTATGAAAATGTAAAAAAAGACTATGGGCAATCATATGAAGATGGTCTATTAATCGCATATTCAAAACGCGTGAAATATAATGTCAAAGGCGGAATGGTTATACACTTAGGTCTTGAAGAATTTGTAGTATTTTTAGAAGGTGAAATATCAGAAGATGCAATTCAAGCAGTTATAAAACGGATTACAGACTTATCGTTACAACCATTTTCAATTATGGGAAAAGTTATTCAAATATCTGCTCGTGTTGGTTATTCATCAATACCAAAAGACTCTACAAAATTTACGAGCCTTTTAAATATTGCAATGGAAAGAGCAAAGAAATAATTTTCTATAATGAAATAAGATAATTTCCTACATGAACGCTATGTGCAAGAGCAGAATCAACCAGTTCATCTGGTAAGCTCTGGGTATATCTATGTATTTCATACGTAAAATCGCCGGCATACTGAATATCTCGAAGCACTGACATAATCTCATTCCAATTAATAGTACCATCAAATGGAAGCAAGTGGTCGCTGTCGACATTTATGCAATCTGAAATATGAGTAGAAACAAGACGGTTCTTAATAAGCATTAAATTTTCACGATGATTTTGTTTCATTAACTGTGCATGATCTGTATCATAACAAATCCCAATATTTGAGTCATCTAATTTTTCTACTAGTTCGAGTAAATCTTCTACTTCGGTTGTAAAGCGTCTAAGCGGCGTAATATTATAATCCCATAAATTCTCAAAAACAAGTGAAACATTTTTTTTATGAGCAAAATCTAGCACGGGCTTAAAATATTCAATATTCTTTTGAATAGACAGTTTGCGTACATGTGAAGTATTTAGCGCAGTGCCTGCATGTATAATAGCATGGGGAATATGAAGCATTGAGGCACATTCTATTGCTCTCAATAACAGCATATCCATTTCTTCTTTATGTGCGTAGTTCTCATCGCAGAAGTTGTAAAAAGGTAAGTGACATTGATTAAATGAAATACCATAATCACTGGAAGCTTTTATGATGCCGTCAATCCAGTGGGCGTAGTTTGCACTTACGAATGGTAATCTAAATGTGGAGCAATCATAAAAGTTAAAATCCATTAACGAATAACCTGCAGTACTACATCGTTTAATTGATTCTTCAATTGTCGATTTAGTACCATCAGGCCTATTAAAATATATATTTGTTGAAGTTGAAAGTCTCATAATCTATTCCGTGTTAGGGCAAAAGTGATACACTGCTTCTTTAACACCTTCAAACTGGGGTTTTGTACAAACAAAATCCACAAGGCCTAGAACATTGGGACTAGCATTCGATACGGCTGCAGATGTAGCACCTAAGCTAAACATTTCTTTATCATTATCATCATCACCGACCACTAACACTTCAGATACGTCTATGTTTAACAATTCTAGCAAAGCTTTAATACCTGTTGCTTTTGTTACCGTTTTTTCCATAATCTCAACAGCTTTGTCTCTATAGCGAACATATTTACATACACCTTGCAAATCTTTACATATATCTTCAATGTGACTTATTCTACCGTCACGAACAAAATCCATAATTAATATTTTTTCAACATGTACCGTATCAATATCAAAATCTACCCAAGTACCTGTGTCTTTGTGTTCCACTTGCACTATTTTTTGTGCAGTGTAATCAAGTGCGTAATCTACGCCTGTATTCGTATACCATATTTCCATGCCCAACTCTGTCGCTTTTTCTAAAACATTTTTTACAGATTTCAAAGGGAATTGTTTGCGCATAACTGCTTTTGCGCCATTCATTAAAGTTGCCCCATTAGAGCACACGTAAGGGATGTCAATTTTCATAGAATCGATAAACGGCGAAATAAATTCCTCTGGCCTGCCTGTTGCAAGTGTAAAAAGTATATTATTGTCGTTTAATTTTTTGACAAAATTAGGAGCATCGGCAGGAAGGCAAAAATCTTTGCCTATTAACGTACCATCTACATCACTAATAACAAGTTTTATCATATTTTTTTTATCCTTAACAAATAAAGCAAGCATACAATGTATGCTTGCTTTATGGATGCTTATCTATTAGCTCTTATGTATTCAGTTAATTTTGCATTAAATTCATTTACAATATTGTTTGCACATTCTTCTTTTGAAATCTCTTGGTTACCAAATTTAATCATGTTAGCTTTAACAACACCGTTCATTTCAAACATAATAAGATCAAAAGGTTCTTGCATGTTTGGATGAGAATTATTGAGTTGGTCTACTGCAACTTGAGCACGTGGTTCGTTTGCTACAAAGTCTTTGTACTCTGCTAGTTCTTGTGTTTCTTTGTTAACAGGAAGGTATCCATTGTTCATAAAAAGGTACAATTGACTTTCTGCAGAAGCCATGTATTGCATAAACTCCCATGCTGCTTTTTTTTGTTCATCTGTGCCAGAATCAAACATACAAATTGAGCCACCGCCAACTGATACACCAAGTCCATCTTCTTCTGTTGCTCTAGGATAAGGACCTACACCAAGCTCAAATTTCCCTTGTGTATTATTAATCATTGTTCGAAGTTGCGCACTTGATTGTGAATTGATTGCTGATAAGCCATTTGCAAATTCACCGCGTTCATCGTCATTAATAGCTTTATATCCACCAGTTTCAATAAGTTTTTCCCATTCAGTAAGGAATTTTAATAATGAACCATCGTCACCAATTGTGAGCTTTGTCATCATTGCAGCACGTCCACCTTCATTGTCTCCAATAAAGTTGTATCCGTCTTTACCAATTCCCATTAGGAAGTTTACAAGCTCATAGCGATCTATTTGCAAGTTGAAGCCGTATCGTTCAACAGTTCCGTCTGCTGCAGTAATAGTTAATGCTTCAGTCCATTCAGCTAACTCTGCTACAGTTTCTGGAAGATTATTTGTATCTAAGCCAGCTTCACGAGCTGCATCAAGATTATAATACATTAAAATTGTTGATGCGTTCAATGGCATTCCAACCATTCTGTCTTCATATGTATAAGATCGAACGAAGTTAGGATGAATATCTTCTTTCGCTACAGTAATTTCATAATCACCTGATTCATAGATATCATCTACATACACTAAAATATCTTCCATTGCAAAAATGCCAGATAAACCTGATGCATATATTTGACCTAAGTCTGGAAAATTTTTGTAGTCACCAGCTTGTGCTAATGTTTTTAGTTTTTCAACTACATCGCCACCTTGGAATACAGATTCCACATGAATACCCTTTTCTTTACCAACGGTATTATTGAACTCGTCTACCAAGTGTGCAAGAGATGTACCCATTGCACCTTCTGCAGAGTTCCAAAATTCAACAGTAACAACACCATCTTTTGAAGAAGAATCACTTCTTCCTCCAGCAAATAGCATTCCAATACTAACGAAAAGCACGCAAGCAATCAAACCAAGTTTTTTCATTTTTTTCTCCTTACAAATATATATTATGGTTAGCCTTTTACAGCTCCCCCCATAATCCCTTCTACAATTTGCTTTCTAAAAGCTAAAAATGCAATCATTGTTGGAATCAACACAATAACCGAAGCTGCCATAACGCTACTATACACATTTCCATCTTCATAGTTGAGCATAGTAACGCCCACTTGTACAGTTCGCATTTCTGACCTGTTCGTTACAAGCATAGGCCAAAGATAGGTATTCCATGTAGAAATGAAAGATGAAATAAATACTGTTGTAATTACAGGTTTAGATGTTGGAAAAAGAATCTGAACAAAAAACTTTAAATTTCCGCATCCATCGATATATGCTGCATCGCGCAAAGTTGAAGAAAATGTCAAAAAATTTTGTCGCATTACAAAAATATTCACTGCAGCAACACAAAATACAGCCATCATACCCATATAGGTGTTAATAAGCCCAAGGCGAGATATTGTTTGATAATTCGTTACCAAAACAACATCTGCGGGTATCATCATAGTTCCAAGACATACAGAAAAAAGGAAGTTACGTCCAGGAAACTTAAAAAATGAAAAGGCAAATGCGGCCATACTTGATGTAACAATACGAATAATACTTGAGACTGCTGCAAGAATTAAAGAGTTCCACATAAAGCGCAAAATTGTTGTTGTTGTAAAAACAGTTATATAATTTTCAATTGTCCACACTCTAGGAAAAAAAGTTGGTGGAATTGATTGTACTTGCTCTGGTTTCATAAATGATACAAAAAAACAATAAATTATTGGAATCAAAATAATTATACCCAAAGAAACTGCAACGACTTGATGTACAATTGTTTTGGTTTGCTTTATAAATCTTAAACGTAGTGCGTTATCCATATATTCCTTCCTGATTAATTATAATGAACTGTTTTTTTCTCAAAGAGAAAACTAATAAGCATTAAAACAAATGTTATTAAAAATGCTGCAATTGCAGAAGCATACCCGGTATTATAATTTTGAGATAACACTGATTGACTATACATATATGAAATCATAGTAGATGCCGTTCCACTTCTACCGCCATCTGTTAGGATGATAACTAAGCCAGACATCATCATAGCTCGTGCAAGTGAATTTACAATTAAGAAAAATACCATTGGTGACACAATTGGCAATAATACTTTTGTGGCTCTATGGTAAAAATTTGCACCTTCAATATCTGCAGACTCTAAGAGCTCTACCGGAACTGATCGTACTGCTGCTAACAAGAATAAAAAATTAAAGCCAATATTCATCCACACAGAAATAAAACTTATAGAGTACAACGTATATTTACTGTCTGTTAACCAGCTAATTTTTGTTCCCAAAAACTCGTTTAATATACCTAGAGAGGGGCTATAAATTAATTGGAAAATCATAGCGCAAACAGAAGTTGACATTGCCATTGTAATAGCAAACATTGTTTCATATGCTGATGATGATCTTGTTCGTTTGTTCGCAACTAATGCTAAAACAAATGCAATTAATACTGATGAAGGTACAAATGTAAAAACATAGATAAATGTGTTTTTAACTGCATCAATAAAATCAGTGCTTGTTAAAATTTTTACGTAGTTTTCAACGCCTACAAACTCTCGAACTTTGCCCATCGCATTCGTTAAAAAGAAACTTTTTCCAACAGTTATTACAAAAGGGTAATAGGTAAATAGAGCAAAAAAGAACAAAGCTGGCAATAAATACAAAAATGGCTCTATTCTTTTGAACATTGTATTTTTCATATCAAGTCCTTATGAAATTAATTTGCAGTAGTAAAAATAGTAAGTCTCACGAGTTGTCTACTTGTATATATTATAACACAAGTTATTATTCTGTCAACTAAAAAAAATACTTTTTACCCACATTTTACATACGCTATACTTTTTATACTAGAATAATATAGTTTTTTTTAACTTTGTTCTATACATCGATTGTTATTTTTTTCAAAATAGTATAAGATTTATGTATTACACTCAGCGGTAATTTTAGGAAGGCAAACGTATGGACTCTTTAATTGATAAAACATCTCCAATTCCAGTATATCAGCAAATAATTAATAACATGATTGATAGAATTAATTTCGGCGAATGGTCAATAGGTGAGCAGTTACCTACGGAATTTAGCCTTTCAGAAGAATATGAAGCGAGTCGAGTTACTGTTCGACAATCTATGGCCGAACTAGAACGAAAAAATATCATAGAAAGAAAGCAAGGAAAGGGTGCATATCTTGTAGGTCTTGCAAAACCATTTGTTGAAACTCTCAATTTACCATCTCCAGATGATAATAATGTTATTCAAGAACGAAAATATTTGCATGTACATATTGACAACCCTGCACCTCGATATGTACAAAAAGTGTATGATGAACATGGTGTTGATTCACCATTAATATATCTTTGTAGAACATTTATACAAAATAATTATACTATTGCACTAAATCATGTATGGATGCCATACAATCGATTCCCAGAGATTTTAGATGAAAAATTAATTGATAACAGTATTTCTAAAACACTTAAACAACGCTATCACTGCACTATTTCTCATGTTGATAATTGTATTGAGGCAAAAAAAGCTAATGCCCTTGAGTCAAGCCTATTAGAAGTCCCTTATGACTCAGCACTTTTAAAAATTATTTCAAAACATTATGATGACAATAACGCACTTATCCATTTTTCAAACACACTTTGGGTTGGTAGCTTAATACAGTTTCAGTTTTCAGCAAAATAATTTTTTACAACCAACACCAAAATGGTTTTATATAGTAGCAATTTACTTCGAATAGTCTTCTTTTACTTTAGCCATAACTTTTTCAAAGGTACCCTCGAATATTGGCATAGATGACGAAAACATCAGATTTATAGGATAGTCAAAGTTTTCTACATCAAAATCATAGATATCTTTGAGCGGGCCTGTTTCCGTTTTTTTGTGTTCAAATTTTTGTGCCATAGGACGAATATCATCCATCATGCCATAGCATTTTTTTCCCAATTGCCATGCCATTCCACTTTCAAATGAAATATCACTGTTTGGCTCTCTACCGTGAAAGTCATTTAAATCTGCAATGAGTACATCACAATTTTGTACGTGGTTTACATAGTTTTGAAATAGGTAAAATGCGTTTGCATACGCATCATCTGTTTTTGGCGCAGGTATTTCATCATAAAAATCAAGTGGCGAAACAGCTTCGAATCCATACTTTGAACAAATGATTTTCATTTTTTCATATTTCTTTGCTGCGCTTGAGTCAAAACGGTGTTGTGTTGCCAAATAAACAAGAGGTCTTTCACGTTTTACTTTTACCTTCTTAATTTTTATACGATTTTTTTGGCCTGTCATTCTTTCTCGGTCTAAATCAATACAAAAATGCTGAAGAGCATCTTCATAATCGCCTTCGATAATTGTCGATGAACCTAAAACACATGGCGAAAACGGAATATTTGCATATGCTAGTTCTCTACCTTCTGCATCATATGGTTTATTTTTTTTAATAACGACGTTTTGGTGTTTGTATACCATTTCTCGTTTATCACGAGTAAAGCCGTAACAATGACAATTTCTTGCATACGCCATACCTAACTCAAAAATACTACCGCCATCAGGCTCGGAGCCTCTAAAAACTTCTAAATCTACGATAATCGCTGTTGAATCATTAATAGCATCTGCACAATTCTTAAAAATTGCATCTGCATTATTTCTTGGTACTTCGGTATCCCAGTTTAATTCTTTGTAGTGAGGCATGGTAACACCAAAACCTAAAAACTTCGCTCGTTTTTCTTGAGAATGCCACATATCATACCCATTCGTATAAAAACACGATGGGCCAGCAAAATAAATTGATTCGTTTTTATATTTATACATATTTATTCCTTATGCTAATACTAGTTTCATCAATAATCGTAAGAATCGATGACAATCTGCCTTTGCACCAATTTTTACTAACGGTAGATGTTCCCACACGTGGTGGTGGCGGCTATCCAAAACTGTCATTCCAAGAGTTAGACCATCTTTTGTTTCAACGCCTACTCTGCCTTCTATAGTTTCTACAATAGTCTCATCAATAGCATACGCAACGGCCATGCAGTCAATTACAGTACAATACGCTTCAAATCCTCTATTATTTACAAATTCTATTGCTTTTCTCAAAAACTTTGCTTCTGGATTTTTACTTTCTTCTAAGTCTTTTAAGTCGGCATCACTTAAGTTCACATCAAAGTGAGTTGCTACATCAAGGCCGAGTGCTACAAGTGGTACTCCTGATTCATATACTATTTTAGCAGCTTCTGGGTCTACATACACATTCCACTCACTTTGAGGTGTGTCTCCTGTTGCGTTTGCATAAGCATATTTGTTTAGTGCAAAAGCACCTGAAATAGCATATACGCCGCTAATCATATCTTTAATTTCTGGATTCATTTTTAAGGCCATTGCAAGGTTTGTCATCGGACCTGTACACAATACATAAATGTTGTTTTTGTTTTCTTTAATTGTATCTACAAGTAATTGCACGCCATGCTTTTCACTTAACGGCATAGTAGGTGCAGGAAGAAAATTTTCAGCTTGTCCATCTTCACCATGTGTAAAAGGGTCACTCGGTGAGTTTCGAACCATTGGTTCACTCATTCCTCTTCCAACAGGTATATCGGTACGCTTTAACATTTCTAGTACTTTTCTTGCATTTGTAGATGTAACATCTACTGGGTAATTACCATTAACGGTTGTTATTGCCTTAAGACAAACTTCTTCAGACTTAACAGCCATAACAATGGCCATTGAATCATCCATACCTGGGTCGCAATCTAAAATAATGTTTTTCATTTTTTCTCCTATGAATCTTTCTTTTGATGTAATAGAGCGCAAGCTTCTAAAGCTATATCAATAGCTATATTATGTCCTGCACCTGCAGTAAACTTTTCACCTGTAATAATATTATCTGCAACAGAACAGACAGAAGCGCCTCTTCTTCCAAATAGATTTGCAAGTGTAACAATTGCTGCAGATTCTCTGTCTCCATTTAATATCCCTGCACGGTTATAAATTGCAGGTTTGTCAATATTCCACGGTTGTAAGTAGCCTCCAACATATGGTCGACCGCAACCAATAAAATCACTATCTATTGAAACAGTAACGCCAACATGAAATGGATGCCCAATTGTTTTTGCAGCTTCAACTAAGGCTGTAACAACTTCATAATGGCATACAGCTGGGTACCCTTTGCCAATATACGCTTCAGTCATACCTTCGTCTCTCATTATACCGCTACTTATTACCACATCACCAGGCTTAACATTGTCTCCTAAACCGCCAGATCCACCGACACGCATAAAAGTAGTGGCATCAGTAAACTCAAGATAATCATATAATAATAATTCTGCTTCTGGAGAACCACTACCGCCACTTACAACAGTAATTTTTGCTCCTTTATAGAAACCTGTATACGAGGTAAACATACCAGAGTTTCCAATGAGTTCAGAATTTTCCATCATGTCTGCAATTTGCTTTGCTGGATCATTGTTATATGAACACAATGGGTCTCTAACGACCACAAGAACATAATCACCCACTTTACTTGCATCGATTTGCGTCATAGCTGGCTTATTATCAATAACTAAACCTTTTTCCGGTATATTTTTATAATAGGGATGCTTGTCGTGCATTTCTTTTATTGATTTCTTTTTTCGTATTTCATCACTTAACATACTTTTCTCCTTTCATATTTTCTTTACGCATTAACATTTCTGCTCGAAGCCTATTATCTAGTAGCGGCGGTGTTCCTGTTTGCGCTATGCACACAGATGCAGAAATATTTCCCATAATTGCACTTTCTGTCCCATTACCTGTTTCACAGTATCCGACAAAAAATCCTCCAGAAGAACTATTTCCGCCTCCTGTTACATCAACAACATTACAATCCTGTACACTTGGCACAAAACAGACATCACCATTTTGAATAGCATAGGAACCAGATGATCCCACTCGAAAAAAGATCATTGGTAAAGAAAGTGCAATCAATGTGTCGATAACTTCGTCTCGAGACTCTTTTCCTAATAAAGTTTTTGCTTCTGTTTCATTTATTGAAAGCACATCAATATACTGCAACACTTCTTTTATATACACAAGGTTTTCTGGAATTGTTGCATCTGCTGCTATTTCCCACATTACTTTTATATGAGGATATTTCTTTTTTAATTTTATAAAATTATCCCAAAAATCTGGATTAGCATTTTTGAATATATATAAGCCAGTTGCATCAGACAAAAAGGGCTCAATATCGGCACAGGTTCCTTCAATTTTTTTATAGTGATCTTCGCCATATTTTGGCGTTTCTATTCTTTCGCCATCTGCAAAATATTGAACCTTTGTTAAAGGAGTATGTTCATCTTTTACTATGAGGCCTTCAGTCGTTAAAGAATTTTTCTTATACCAATCTCCATAAATACCCAAATAATCAGCACCAACTCCTGTAACAATTCCAACATCGTCGTGCCAAACTTTCATTCCGCATAATGCATAAATACCTGCACCGCCAGCTATATTTTTAGCTACAGTACCATCGGCGTAGTGAATCTCATCAATAACCGCCGTAGATAATACAATATATTTCATACTTATAATCCTTTAACTTGAAAACCACTTGCGGTCATTGTTCCTGAGTTAATAATATATCCAGCACCACCACAAGTATAAGAAGAATCGTTTACCCTTAGAAGCTCTTTTTCATTTACTACTACAGATAATTCATCTTTACACACTGTAAAATCAACTGGATATAAGGCATCCTCAGCATACGAAAACTCTGCTTCAGCTAATATCGTAATCTCATTATCTTTTCGCTTTATTATCTGAACAGTATTAAAGTCTTTTAATAAACAAGCATAATATCGCCTATGACCGCGACTACGAGCAACCAAGCCACCTGATTTATGAAGCGCAAAACAAAGAGACGATGATACAGTATAATTCTCCCATTGCTCTGTTCCCATTGTAACAAGCCCATTTTCTTCAGGGTGAGAAACGCAATAGGTGTATTTAAAGTCTGCAGCAAAGTTTTTTGCACTACTTGCCCATGTCATTGTCCAATAAGGATTTGTATTCCATATTGATGTCATAAGCATGCCCTCTTGCTTGAAAAGAACAGGAGCTTGTTTCCAATCGACACTTTTAACAATGATATCGCCTGTAAAACGCTCTTTTGATGTAAAACTTAAACCAAGACGGAAAATAGGCATTCCACCTGTAGAAGGTATTTTCCATGTAACGACAGTATCTGTTTGGCCAAGCAGTGTTTTTTCGCCAACAACATGAATAATTGTGTTCTCTATGTCGTAGTACAAAATATATGGCTCGGCTACTAATGTTTTTTTGTCCGTAGCAGCAATAATATATTCGACAGTTTGTGTCTCATACAATGTAGGAGAAGCAATTGTTGAAAAGTTCTTTGCAATCTCGTTAAAATCAAGAAACGTTGGAGTTGAAACAGCAGCAACGGTTCCATCTGCAAGAGAATCGCAGCTTAGTAATAATCCGTTTTCTAAACCCTTTTCATTAGCATTTGCAACTTTTACAAGAGAGTTATTGTTTTGTGCGACATGTGAACATTTTTCAAAGCCTTGAACAGATCCTGGAAAATCAAAACTAAAACGTTTACTGTTAATATTGCATGTGTCTCCATTTAAAGCACATGCTGCCTGAATAATTTTCTTTGACTCAATAACAGCATCACTTACACATTCGCCGCCATTTGATGTTATTACAAGCATTCTGTCAGAAACAGGTGTCCTGAAGTCAGCTCCACTATTAATACCTTCTAAACCAAGTCGGATACCATTAACAGCTCCTACGTTCCCTGCATTGCAATCGGTATCCCATGCAGCAGAAGCTGCAATTTTTATTGATTCTTGGAAATTATCTTCGCCAAGTAATAAAGATGCAATAACCATAGCATGATTTGGAACCATATGGCAGCAGCCAGGATACACTTCATAACCATATTTTGGATTGAGATACGCACGCACCTTTCGCCAATCTTTTTCTTTTGAACAAATGCTACGTACATCATCAATGATTCGTAATAATAAATCATTTTTTACATATTTCAATCCTGTATCAAGTAAGACATCTAAATTTGTTTCTTCAAATGCTTTCGCTTCCATTGCAGCAAGTAAACATGCAGCATCTAACGCTAAACCATCATGGCTAACACTTGCAGCTTTTCGCACAAAGTCTACGGCCAAATCTGGATCATTTGGGCAAGCCATCGTAAAGGCATCAATAAAAATTTGTGCCCCTATTTGTTCAGCTAAGGTTTGTCCATTTTGTGCAATTGATCCACTTTGAGGCGCTGGAATACCATTTTTCAAATGTAAAAAAGCAGTATGCTCAGTTGAGCGGCCGAGGCCTCCCCACCAAAGAATCGTTTTATCTTCAATAATATAATTTAACCATGTATTTCCAATGTCTTCAGATGTAATAGTTTTTTTGTATTCAAAATCCCTTAAGGCATTAAAAAATCCAAAAGTACCAGAAATATCGTCATCAGCTACAATGAGCGGAACGTCACATTCTTTATGCACATAATAGGGAACATCTCCAAATGTATTTTGAATTTTTTCATATGACCAGCCTTCAACAGGACGGCCAAGGTATACGCCTATTATTTTTCCTAATACACCTGAATATATTTTTTCATAGTATTTTTTATCCATTTTATTCTCCAATTAAAGCTTCTTTACTGTAAAACCATACGCTAACATCGCACCTTCTTCTACAAGATACCCTGCTCCACCTCTGCTATAATTATCATCATTACCAGATACTACAACTTTTCCATCAATAGCTAAGATAAGAGTATTTCCCTTTGCACTAAATAATAAATCATATGTATTATCAATGCTATAATCATATTCACATTCACATACTACATGTGTGTTTTCATCTTTTCTCATTTCTATTACAGCTTTGCCGTCTCGAAGTACAGCGCAATAATAGCGTTTATGCCCTTTACTTCGTAGCACTAAGCCAGCACATTTTTGCTGAGAAAAAGTAATTTGCGATGCTACAGAATAATCTTTCCAATCTGTTGTTCCTGTTGTTACAACCCCATTTTCTCTAGAATGAGAAACTGAAAAAGTTGTTGTGTAGTCAGGATAAAAGTTTTCTGCAGAACTTACAAATGACTTTAACCATGTTGTTTGAGTTGTCCAAGGTGTTAAAGAAGGCATCATAACCATTGAATGGCCAATATAGAAGTTTTCTGGAGCATCGGACCAATCAATTGATTTGATAATGATGCTACCATCAAGTCTTGTTTCACTTGTTAGTTTAACACCAAGTCGATATATTGCATGACCACCTGTTTTTGGCACTTCCCAAACTATTGTATTATTACCAGGTTTCAAAGCAATAGGTTCGCCTAGTATGGTTTTAATAGAATCTTCACCATCATAACAATCTATAAAAAAGGTAAAATTCGGATTACTAGAATCTTTGCATTTTACTTGCGCCGTTATCACTTGCGTTTCATAAAGCGATGGTGAAGTTATAACTTCAAAATAACTTGTTCCATCGACACCCTTTGGTTTCATATCCACAAAAGTATCTACTGAAATGGTAGCTTGCGTTCCTCTTGCAAGATGTTTGTATGAAACAAGCAAACCTGTTTCATTTTCAGTTTCGAATGCATTTTCAACTTTCTCTACAACTTGCTCTACAACACAGTTTTCATATGGTAAAAACCCTTGTGTTGATCCTCGATATTCAAATGCAAATCTCTCAGTTGGGATAGTAACATCAGTATTTGCAAGTTTACTCGCAGCATACAAAGCTTTTCGTGTTTCTATTACTGCATCAGTAATACAAGAGCCGCCATCCGCAGTGCAAATATACATTCTGTCTGCAACAGACTTTCTAAAATTTACTCCAGCATTTATGCCATCTATGCCAAGACGTATTCCGTTAAGTGCACCAACATTACCTGCATTACAATCTGTATCCCAACCTGCACTACATGAGATTGAAAGCGATTTTTGAAAATTATCTCCACCCATTATTAATGCCATAAGCACAACAAGATGATTTGTTACCATAGGGCAGTTTCCAGGATATTTTTCATACCCATGATTATCTGCAATCCATTGCCTAACAACATGCCAATCATCTGTTTTTGAACATTGACTTCGAATATCTTGAATAAGTGAAATCAATAAAGGATGAGATATAAATGGCAAGGCTTTATCTAAAAGAACATCCATATTTTTTTCTTCAAACGCCATTGATTCCATTACGGCTAAGTATACAGCCGCTTCAACTGCGATACCGTCATGGCTAACGCTTGCAGCTTCTCGAGCCATTTTTGCAGTCAGCTCGGGATTATTTGGGTTTACTAAGGCCCAAGTATCAATAAAGATTTGTGCACCAATTTGTTCTGCCATACTCGTACCATTCAATTCGGTAGAACCACTTTTCGGAGCCTCGATTCCATTTTTTAATCGTAAATAAGCAGTGTGCTCAGTAGAGCGAGATAAACCACCCCACCATAAAATTGTTTTATTTTCAACAATATAGTTAAGCCATGTATCGCCAATTTGCTTAGCAGAAATATCCTTAGAATAGCCATTATCTTCTAGGCCTCTGTAAAAAGCAAAGGTTCCAGAAATATCATCATCTGGCACAATTAACGGTGCACCTGTATAGGTGTTTTTGTAAAAATTAATTTCACCAAAATATTTTTGTATTTTTTCGTATGTCCACCCTTCAACAGGGCGTCCCATATATACGCCGATTAGCTTTCCTAATACACCAGCATATATATCTTCACTATATTTTTCGATAGTATTCATGTAGACCTCTTATAATTATGAAATTAATAGATAGTGCAAGCCTTAGCTTTTTATTGCTCCACTCACTAACCCATCAATAAAATATTTTTGTATAGAAATAAAGAAAACGATAATTGGAACTATCATTATTACAGCACCTGCCATCATGATTCCTTGATCAGAGCTATATGTACCATTCATTGATAGAAATCCTAATGTTGCGGTAAAGCTTCTTTCACCTTGTAAGAAAGTTGATGTTAATAAAAACTCGTTCCATGATTGAAGACCAACAATTACACTAACAGTAATAATTCCTGGGGAGACCATTGGTAACATAACACGGCCTAATACATGAAAGGTTGATGCGCCATCTATTCTAGCGGCCTCTTCTAATTCTTTAGGAACTCGTAGAAAGAATGTTCGCATTAAGAAAACAGCTAACGGCATATTTATTGCTGCAAGAATCACAGCTACAGCAGGAATGCTCCCTATCAATCGAAAGTTTGCCATTACAAAATATAATGGAAACAAAAATAATTGAATTGGTACAGTCATGGCCATCATAAAATAAAGAAGAATAAATGATGTTCCCTTCACTCTTTTCCCTGCCAAAACATAGCCAGCCAAAATAGCTGCAAAAAGCACAACGAGTATTGTACAAAAGGATAAAAACACACTATTCACAAATCCGAGTGAAAACTTTCCTGTTTCCCATGCCTCTGCAAAATTGGCCATGGTTGGTGTTAAAGGAAACGAAATTGGGCTTCGAACAATTTCGACGTGCGTCTTAAAGCTGTTAAGAATAACAAGTGAAAAAGGAAACAATGCAGTTATAGAAAAGAAAACCAAAATTGTGTGGCTTATTATTGTATGTATATTTCTTTTTGTCATTTTAATTTCTCCTATTCAACAATGTCTTTTCGACTTAACCATGTGTATAACACAGAAGCTAATAAACCAAAAAAGCTCATAAATAATGCAACCGAAGAAGCTTTACCTACTTGAAATGTAAAAAAGGCAAGTGTATAGGCATAGGTACTTAACATTTCAGTTGCCCTAGATGGACCACCACCTGTTAACAAATAAACATAATCAAATGTTAAGAATGAATTTATCATAATCATTACAAACATAAGTTGGAATGTAGGTTTTATGCTTGGAAAATATACGTATCTAAAAAGTTGCCATGCAGAACATCCTTCTACATTTGCAGCTTCAATTTGCTCAATAGGGGTTTGCCGTAAAGCGGCTAAATATACAACAGTTAAAAATCCCCAATAATGCCAAATATCTACTGCTGCTACAGCATACAGCGCAGTTTCAATAGATGCCAATGGAGATGTAATAGCAAACCCTAAAGATTTTATATAGCCAATAATACCAGAGATTGGATTAAAAATAATGTTTAGCCATAACATTGCATTTGTTACTGGAGCTAACACATAGGGAAATAAGAATATAAGTTGATAAGCAGTTTTACCGCGTTTTCGTTTAAATAGTAAAACAGCAGTTACAAGTCCAATAATTACAGGAACAGTTAAAAACATCACCGTCCATCGAACATTGTTTGTTACAGATTGCCAAAAAAACTGGTCTGCAAAAATTTCTTTAAAGTTTAATAAACCAATGAAATCAAATTTTGGTGAAATACCGTTCCAGTTGGTAAAGGAGGTAAAGATAGTTAACACCCCCGGAATAAAAACTACGCCCAAACTTATCAACAGTGAAGGCATTAATAATAACCAATTCCAGTTTATTCTTTTCATAACTATCTTTCCTCTATAATTTAAATAAAATAAAACTCCGATATTGTATCAACATCGGAGTAGCTTTCATATTAGTTTTTTGGAGCAGGAATAGGTGGTACTAAACCTTGTGCAGCTTCTTTTTCGAATTCTGCATCAGCTCTATCCATCAATTCTTCTGCTGTTAATACACCATTCCATACAGTTTCAATATCAACAAAAACTTGTTGTGTAGCTGCTGGGAAGAATACATTTGTGTAATAACCAAAGTTACCGTTATTAA
Source organism: uncultured Treponemataceae bacterium (assembly GCA_964371925.1). GTDB lineage: Bacteria > Spirochaetota > Spirochaetia > Treponematales > Treponemataceae > CAYJFX01. Next base: position 23,484 of record CAYJOZ010000004.1, read on the forward strand.
CTGCATCTGAAACATCTCTTACTGTTTTGATGTAAGATTTTGAAAGTTCAGTCATGTTTGAATCATCAATTGAACTTAAATCTTTAATTGGAACACCCCAGTATCCTGGCCATACTGCAGTCATTTCTTGTAAGAATTCTGCTTGCATCATCATGTCAAGAATTTTTGCAGCTTCATCTTTATGTTCAGAATTTGCATTAATTGACAATGTTGCAGCCATACCAAGTGTGTATGTTGGGTATGCTACGTTTTCATTAATTGATGGGAAAGCAACAAAACCAAGGTCGTTTGCTTTTTCATCTACAAAGAACGGTGCTGCCCATTGGTAACCAATTGAAGGGCCAATAAAGAATGGAGTTCTACCATCAGCTAACAATTGAATTGATTCACTAAAGTTTAAGTTAACATAATCACTTCCGCCAAGGTAACCTTTGTTATACCAATCACTTGAGTAGTTAATAGCTTCAATAATAGCAGGACTATTCCATTTTTGTTCATTAGTTAAACATTTGTATACTTCTTGAGGACCTGCAACATGTGTTAAGAACAATGATGCATAGTTTTCATTAACCGGTTTCCAACCTTTGTTACCTGTTGCTGAAGCATACATTCCTTTAGCCATAGCTTCGTCCATAATTGCAGTTAACTCAGCTAATGTAGTTGGTTCTTCCCATCCGTTATCTGCAAGTGTTTTTTTATTATAAAAAATCCCCATTGTACTAATAGAGTTTGCTAGGCTGTATAAAGTTCCATTAACAGTACCTGCTTCGTAGTACGGCGTTAATATTTCATCTTTCCAACCATATTTTTCAGCATACGCATCAAGAGGTTCTAGCTTTTCTGCTTCTGCCAAAGGCATTACAAATGCAGGACCTGATCCATACACAATGTCTGGGCCTTGATTAGCAGCAAGTGCTACAGAAATATCCTTATCTACAGAATTTCTGAACTCAATTTTCAATTCATATTCATCTTGTGAATTGTTGTAAGTGTCAGCAAGAATTCTGTTCATTGCTTCTTGTGCATAAGGTTCTGCACCCCAAAACCACAAAGAAATAACTTTTTTTTCTCCTGAATCTGTTGCTTTTGCATCAGAGCCACATCCAGTTACGAAACAAACCATTGAAACTACTAAAAGAATCAACACGCCTAGCTTTTTCATAAAAACTCCTTCAATTTTTATCTATAATCAAGCATCTGCTTGAATTTTTACGAAATATTCTCTATTTCTAGGACCATCAAACTCCAAAAAATAGATTCCTTGAGAATGTCCCACAAGCAATTTTCCTTCATGTACAATAAAGGATAAAGAAACACCTATTAAAGATGATTTTACATGTCCTGCTGCATCTTGAGGAGTATCGTGTTGGTGTTTAAAATCAATCCTAGTTGGAATTAACCTACAAATTTCATCTTGCAAATCTTCAAATCCTTTTGGATCCCAAAAAGAAGTAATGGTGAGTCCTGCAGTGGTATGAGTAGTATACACAGTACAGGTACCTTCTTTTACACCACTTTCTTCAACAAAAGCTTTAATATCTTCGTGAAGTGGAACTACAGAGTTATGTTCAGTTTTTATTGTGAATTTTTTTAACATATTTATATGCTCCTATACGATTATTTTACTATTTTTTACTGCAGCGCCGCCTTGCGCAAAGCTCCAAGCACCCTTACACCCTCGCCCATCTTCTTCGTTAATTTCAACTTGTAAATATCCCGCAAACAAGGCAAGTGGAATAAACTGTGTTAAAGGCATTGTAATTGGATACTTAGTTGACGGTACAGTTATGAACTGAGCATCTTGATCAAAATCAGCATTCTTACCATCTGAAATTACAACAAGTGGTCTACCAAGCTCGTTCATATATTTTAATACTTCTGCATTTCGAGAATGTACAGGGTTTGTAGTATTAGCAACAAGGAATGTCCCAATATTTTCGCGATCACGCATAAAAAAGTTTAAATGGAGCCATTCTTCACTGTTAATATGCATAGCAGCCAAGCCTGTTGCTTCTAAAATTTTTGCGTGTCCATACCAAGCCGTTGCATAATCAAAACCAGCACCAACAAAATCAAAGCATTTAAAACTCTTCCATGAAGATGCAATTTTTGCTATTTGTGAATCCATTTCTGGCAGCATTTTTTCAAGAGACTCAGCTTGTGCAAGTATGTCATAGCGCATATCCATCGAAACATCCATTGTGTTTACACCGCGAACTTCGCCGATTCTAATTGCAATGAGCAACAATGCTAGCACTGAAACCATATAACTTCGAACACCTGGGCAAGAAGGAAAATCTGGAATGTCTAGTTCTAAAACTCTTTTACTTTCAAGACCAACAGGAGAAGCAGGGTTCCCTGTCACACTAAGCGTAAAACCACCAAGCTCATTAACACGTTTTATTGATTCAACTAATCGTGCTACACCACCTGAATTGCTCACTGTGATCACAAGGGGATTTAATGGGGCAAATCCTATTTGCTTACCTTGATAAAGCCGAGCTAATTCAACTGCTGGAACAACCTCTGTAGGAATATTTGTGAGCATTTCAAAAGCATGTTTTGTGCCCATTGCAGCAGCAAGCGAGTCACCGCATCCTGTTAAAATAATTCTTTGCACTGAAAAAATTTCAGGAGTTGTTAATACCTTGCGAGTTTTAGGTTCTAAATCTTCATACTGTTGTTTAAGCAATGTAGGACAACTAAAAACTTGGTCTTTCATTATATTTGACATCAATATATTCCTTATTAGCATAGTTTAATCTTACGAAAAATCGTAAAACCATAAAGATGTATTAAATATAATACATCTGAATAAAGGCAGTATATCACGCGTAATTTTATATGTCAACAAATAAAAGAAGTAGTTATTAAAAAAATCCTTAAAAAAAAGAACTTTTTTTTTGTTTAGTCCAAACTGATTTTTTTTATCATTTTCCAATCAAAGCCTTGACGAAGAAGGGCATCTCTTAACTTGTCTCCTGTCTTTCCAAGGCGCTGTAATTTTTTGAGAGCTTTTTGGAATAGCATCTCTACATCGTTATCTTCAAAATATTCATCTACAACATCTTTAATAATATCGCGGCTTACACCGCGCTTTGCAAGTTCAATACTTAACCTACTTGGCCCTTCTGCTTTTGTTATACTTCTGTTTCTAAGCCAAGCATGTGCAAAACGACGATCATCTAAAAAAGTTCTTTGCTCTAAATAGTCTAGCGCCTTTTGTATTGATTCTTTTGAATGCTGTTTATTATACAGTTTGGTTTCGAGCATAAAGCGAGAATGCTCTGTTCTTGAAAGGTAGGTTATAGCTTTTTGTTCACACAAAAAAGCAAGGGATGCATCTAGAATGTCGTTTTGTTCTTCTTCAGTTGAAAACTCAACATCAACATCAATTGCACCTACTGCGACGAGAGAAAGATAGCATGTTCTTAAAAAAAAAGTCCCAGAGGAAGTTGCTATTTGCAAAACGTCCTTTGAGACTTGTTTTATTCCAGTTACGGTCAAATGACTAACGTTTACTGAATTGGAATCTTCTACGTGCACCACGTTGACCGTATTTTT
>CAYJOZ010000005.1:0-677 GCA_964371925.1 uncultured Treponemataceae bacterium
CGATATGCTCATTGAGGCAAATGGGAACTTAGAGAATATTTGGCATCTACACAATATGACAATGCTTAAAACATTGCATATTCAAAATGCAAACGTAGAAAATCTTGAGCCTTTAGACGCATTAAAAAGCTTCTATACGACCAAAGACAATGTAACACTAGAATATAATGCAGCACCTCTATTTGACTTTGTGTATCATAAGGTTAATACACCAGAAGCAATTCTACAAGATGAAAAAAACATACAGCACGTTCTAAACGCTTTAGAATATAATAAAGGAATGCTTACACTTCCGAATGTTTCATCTAATGGAAAAACAGACTATGAACGTTTAAAAGAAATGGTTAGTGTAAGCCTTAATGCCCACGATTATGACAGCAATACACCTGTAACAATAGCTGCAGAGTTAGGATATTTTGAAATAGTAAAAGCACTAATCGAATCTGGTGCAAATATAAATGAAGTTGGCCGGCACAATTACACAGCTCTTTTATTTTCTCTTAATCCACCGGTATCGCAAGATATTGCAACCTACCTTATTGACTCGGGAGCAGATGTTAATGCTATAGGATACAGAAATAAAACCCCAATTATGTTTGCTGCAAATTATCCTGAAATTCTTACCATGCTAATTGCTAAAGGTGCCGATGTGAATGCCGAAACAGGATATACTGGGG
>CAYJOZ010000005.1:687-22141 GCA_964371925.1 uncultured Treponemataceae bacterium
CATCGAATCAATTACACTTCTTATTGAAGCAGGTGCAGATGTAATAAGTGGCTATGGTGAAGATTCAATGGGCACTATGGAAGCAGCTTATGGCAACGAAGAGATTCTTTCAATACTTAGAAACGCTCCAACATATAACATAGATAGATTTCCCACCTATACCATTACTCAAGATTCTTCGCCATTTTTAAAAGACGCATCAATTAACAGCGACGTTGTTACAACTCTAAATACTGGTGATGTCGTAGTTCGAGAGTTCTTTTTGAGCACCAAAGATGAAGATGGTAACATCCTTATCCCTGTATATTCTAAAACACTGGGAGAAGGCTTTATACTCGAAAAAAACATTGAGCGCATACGGCAGTAATTATACGAGGCCGCTGAGAAAGTATCAGACTTTTTCAGTGACCTATAATTACACTACCTTATTTTGGGTACAGCCTTACAAAACTAGATGGGCGCAAGAAAATATCCGTTGTTTCATCTATAGGGTCGATATAAAAATCGTAGGGAAACTCTTTTGTATCGACAATGAACGCTATTCGCTTATCCGTATTTTTTGCTGCTGTAATACTGATGAGCGGGTCTTGGTATTCGAAAATACTTGCAAAGAGCATTTTTTCAGATTGCCCTGTTTTTTTATCGGTGTATACAATTTCGCACGTTTCCCAACTAAGGGTTTCTGTATCTGGTACAATAAAACTAACACTATAGTGGTCATTTTCGTTATGGGCAATGATGTTAAAATCAGAAATAGGTTGCACTTCTACTACAGAGGATAGGGGTATGAGCTCGTCCAGGGAAGAACTATCACTTGAAGATAAAATACGCCCTCGAAAATGTTCAGCTAAAGAATATGAATCATCGCTAAAAGAATAGCCTGCCTGAATCCAATAGATAATATAAATAGGTGGCCTATCTTCGCCAGTTTGTTTTTTTTCATAAGTAGGCAACTGATAATAAGCTTGTTTATCCCCGACACTAACGCCTAATGGAAAAGATAAATTTCTTTCAGTTGAAATATAAAGATCAATTGCAAAATCATACACATTAAGTTTTACACTTTGGTGTCGTACAGGGAAAGGCTCAGCAACAAACGCAATTAACTCTTCAGGGTCAAAATATGAATATTCTTTATAATAATATCTCCATTGTAATTTTTGTAAATCCGTGTTAACAACGAGTAATATATTCTTATGATCTTCTTCAGTTGATAAAAAATAATATGTTATTCCCTTAGAATTTATACCACCGCTAACTATGTTTTCTATCCTGACCGATTTATTATCATATGTAACAACTACACTATTATCTACAGTGTTTAACTGTTCATAGCTTATTGATTGCAACATATCCTCAGTTATAGCCATACTTGCTGTTTTACACGAAACACACAACAAACAGAACACAGCTAACGTTAAATACTTTTTCATAAATATCTCCTTTTTAATTATTTTTATCATCTTCAATTAACTCAGGCTTAACATTATACGTATGGATTTTTATTATTTCTGCTACAGGAACATATACATAATTACCATCAACTGCCCAGCTAGCAGGCCTAAAGGCAGCGTTCGTATCATTTACAGAAGAACCTAAAACTTTAACATAACTTTGTATAAGACCAGTATCAGGAGATTCTCTATCAACCGTTCCACCAGTAATAGTCACCCAGTGTGTAGACCCTGCACTATTATAAGGAAGTTGTGCAAGCACTGCATATTCTGTATCCGATGCGTTTAATTCATTTATTTTTGTTGATAAGTTTTTTTGAACTCGCCTTGTCCAGTAATCAAACACTAAATTATTGTTTTTGGCAAAAGCATGCACATTTACCGATTGTGGTTCAGCAGCAGTAGCAGGAAGGAAATTACTTTTTTCTTCATTTAATTCTAACACTGTTTTTCCTTCATCGGATAAAGCAAATGTCGCATTTGAAACACAAACTAAATAGCATCCTTGAGCTGGGATACTTACTGTAGATGAATTCCCCAAAAAAATAGGAACTTGCACTTCCACACCAGCTTCATTCGTAATTATCATTGAGGGAAAGTGTTGTTGTTTTGCATCGGTGACAAAATAGACCGTTAATAAGCCAAGTTTATCAATAAAATTTATAGGATCGTTTACAACATAGCTAAACCAATTATTTCCATCTCGAATTGGGTCCATTGTTGTAAAACGTGCATACTGAGAAGCATAATCACGGTAGCCATAATTATAAAGACCTGTTGTAGCATTGTATTGCTTTCCCGTATACCCATACGATACACCAGCGTTATGTTCACCCTTAACAGGATTTCCAAATGCATCATACTCATAACGATTTTCAACATGGCCGTAATTTTGACTTACTGTTCGCACACTGCCTAAATGATCAGTTCCAAAGTAGAGATTTTTATAATTGGAGGTATCGGCGTACGTTATTCCAATAATTTCTCCTTTTGCATAGAGTGCCATTTTAACACCAGAAAACTGAGAATCTACATTATTGTAACGTTGCAATGAATCGTCACGTTGTATGTCCTCTACAAAAAGATACCGCTCAGAAGCTGACTCTATTAATTGCTGCTTTCGCTCTTGTGAAATAAAGTTTGAAGAAAATGCACCACTTAAAAAAACTTCCGCTTCTTTTATTATATCATGACTAAACCCATCATACAAGGTACGAATTGTTGAAAAGCCCTCATTTTGGAGCATATTTCTTCTTCCAAGTGCATCGTATGCATAATTTGTTACCGCTGTAGTTTGCATAATGGAATCAGAAGAAATTGATAGGCTCATACGGTTTATCCCATTATATTGAAATTGATCTTTCTTATATGCATTACTTTTTACAAGGAGATTACCATTTGCATCATAGCTAAAAGTAGTACCACTTCCATTAAGGCCAGAGTGTATCAGCCGGTTCTCCTTATCGTACGTATAATTAATAGTTCCCCACGATGTTGCCTTTGAAAGTCTATTTGAGTTCTCATCATACGTAAAAGATTCTTTCCACACAGTTTGCATGGAGCGTAACATATTTGCACGCCCATAACTTATCTTGTTTAATAGTTTTTCTGCATCTCTCACTTCAGAGCTCGTTAAATATAAGACATCTGCGTACCCCATATCATCTGTTAGGAAAAGTCCCGCTTCTGACGCTTCTTGTTTATCAAATGCTACCTTTTCAGGAGCATACGGATACAAAACAGTATGCAGTCTTCCTTGCTCATCGTATGCATACTTTGTAACAAGGGCAGTTTCATCTATCTTAAGATATATCTGACCGAGAGTATTATAGATATACCCTTCACTTCTGATGATATTTCCATTAGCTTGAATTTCTGAGATAAGAATTATTCTACCGACAGTATCATAGTGTGTTTTTTGAATAATGCCATTTGCAAACTCTCGTGATACTTCTCTCATTAACATATCATATTCAAAGCTTACAGAAAGATCTTGCAGTTTATCTGTAACATTTAAAAGCTCTCCGTTTTTTCCATACGTATATAAAACATCCCTATTTACAGATGAATAACGCTCTCTACGCCCTGCCTTGTCGTAAAAATACCGTGTTGTTTCACTTACTGCGTGATCAGTTTGACTTTCAAGTAATCCCGCTTTATTGTATGTATAGGATATTACGCCAGTTTCATTTTGAGCTTCAAGTATGCGCCCCGCAATAGTATACGTAAGTTGCGATTTTTTATTATCACTGTATAAAAGCTCTTGTATATTATTTTTTTCATCATAGGCTATAGTATGGACTCCTTTATTAAAATCTACTTTTTTAATTAAATCTCCAGCATCATTGTAAGAATAAAACTGGGAAATTCCTAATCGATTTTTTTCAGCAACAAGGCGTCCGTATCCATCTATTGTGTAACTATAATCATTATTGTTTGCATCTGTATAGATCATACTTTTACCATAATCTGAGTAAGCATATGTTCCTACAATTTTTCCACCAACACTCAAGCTAATAATGCGTCCAACGGAATCATATTCATAATTTCGCTCTACGAGGCTTCGCCCAATCTCACTAATGAGATTACCTGCATCGTCAAAAGTCCCTTTCCATTGAATCCCCAACGCATCTGTAATTGATTCAAGTTTTTCTACATTAGTGTAAGTATAGGTAATTTCACTCTTATCTGCAAAGATTATTTTTGATAAAAATCCGAGCGCATTATACTCATACATTGTTTTATTTCCATATGCATCATAGGAAACTTCCACTTGTCCCAACATATTGTATTCATTAATGTACCTGTTTTTTTCACCATCAATCTTTTGTAAAATATCACCCCACGCATTTAAAATAAATACTTCTGAATATACACCCCCATAGTCTATTGAAACTGTTCTAGAATCTTGTGAGTATTCGATATTGGTATATTCCTCACATGTTTGAATATTATTGGTTTTTCCTACAAGAATTTGCGAAAGTCGTCCTACCCCATCATACGTGTAAAAAATGGAACCTTTTTCTGTTTTTTCTTGTGCTATTAAGCCTTGACTGTTATAGGTGTATACTGTGATATTTCCAGTCTGATCAACTTTAGACTCTACCTTTCCACTGTCTGTATAAGATAAAGCAATCCCATTTTTATTTTGTTCAGATGAATAACTCAAAAACCCCTGAGCATTATATTCACTTTCATACCATCCACCAAAACTAGACTGTTGTTTTAATGTTCGACCTTCTGAACTGAGTACTCGTTGTAGTATTTCATTTTCACCATTTACAACTGATGTTAACCGTCCCCATGCATCATAGTTAAGTTCAGTTTCGATATTTCCAGAAAGAGTATGTGTAAGTTTTTTTCCGCCATTCTCTATTTTAACTGTTTCAGTATATGTCTCGCCTAGCTGTACACCATGTTCATCAAACTTTTTTTTATGGATGCTATAACTACCACCAGATAGAAGCTCATACTCTGTAAGCCATACGTCACTTCCTTCTTCTCCATATGTTATACTTTTTAGCTCTCCTGCAGGATAGTACGTATACGCTACAAGTATTTTCTCATTTTGGTGTATCGATTGAAGTAACCGTCGGCGATCATATGTATATTCAAAAAATCTTTCTTCGTTCGTTAGCAAATCAATTTCCCTCATACTAACAACATCTTTCCTAGTATTTAGGGTAAAAATCCTTTTTAATGACATCGGCGTTATTTGAGTAATTTGATGCAATCCATGCTCATAAATCCACCGTCTTTGTTCACCATCTATATGAAGTATTATATTTCCACTATCATCGTATTCAAATAATTCTGTAATAGTTCCCGTTGTTTTTTTAACTATGTTATAATTACTATCATACGTAAAGGTAGTAGTATTTCCTTCAGGGTCAACAATTTGTGTAATAGCACCTTGAGGACTGTACTGTATTCTCTGAGCGACTTTTCCCCCTTGGCTAAACTCTATCGCATTTCCATTTTCATCATAAGTAAGATTCCATGTTTTACCATCTCTATCTCTGTAGTGTATTACTTGGTCAATATTAGAATAAATCCATTCTTTTTTACTGCCATCGCTATAATATGCATGGGTTTTATTTCCTCTTGAATCATATTGATAACGAGTAACATTTCCATTGACAACCATTGAAGAAATATTCCCAAGAGAATCATAGGTAAATTGAGTGGTAAATCCATTCTTATCAATTTCTTTAGTAGTACGATGCATATCATCATAATAGATATACTTTTTAAAACCAGAATAATCAGTATAAATAGTAAGGTTATTTTTTAGATCATATTCAAAATATTCTGTGTATCCTTCTTCATTTGTAGTTGATGTTGTTAAAAACTGTCCACTTGCATCTCTCTCACCATACTCAAATGAAACATAACTACCATCTGGTTTTATAAAACGAGAAAGCAAGTCTTCACCATTATATTCAAAAAGGCTTTTATCACCACTGCTATCAGTAACAGAAGATAACGTATTCCCTACATATGCATATTCGACTTTTTTTCCACCAGGAATAGATAGTGTTGTTAAAAAACCCTTGTTGTTATATTCGAAATGTATGCTTTTTCCTTCAGGACTGATTATTTCCAAAAGCTTTTTACTGTCATTTTCACGTACGAACAATATTTCATTACCATTTTTATCACGTTTTTTTTCAATGAGACCCCATTTATCAAACCAAATTTCTCTTCCTTTTTTTTCAAAAAGAATAAAACCATTCTCTGTTGTTACATCTTTACCATCCCGACTCATGATTTTCATATACTGTGCTTTTACGTTATCAACAGGAACCCAAAGTCCATCCCCTCGATATTCAAAAAGTATTGCATTCCCTTGCTCGTCAATAAAAGTTAAAAATTGCATACCAATGTTATAATAGTATTCTGGTGTTCTCGTGTTTACTACATATTGATTTAATACGTGAACTGCTTTTCGTACTTCTTCCTCTTTCAAAAGTTCACTATACATCGTATGTATCTCGTTGTATTGCAATTGTATATTATTCATTGTTGAGCGTACTTCTCCATAGGCTGAAAGAGAAGTTAAAGAGTTCTTAAGTTCTTTTAGCTTTTGCATATTTGCGTACAGCGAGTCTAACGTATCCTTTAACTCAGTTTCTGTGCCTCTAATTATGCGCGAATCAAGAATTGAAGCCCAACCAAGCCCCAAACTTTGTGTAATATTTGATGATGTAGAATAATACCGATTAATTGCCACAGAAGATAGTGTCCCATGAACAATGGCATCAACATCTTCCAGTATAAAAACCCCTGTTGTAGCTAAAACTGGATCTCCAACTTGCACACTATTTGTTGTATTTAGGACTTCCACAGATACATCTTGTTGACTTTCAGAGCTTTTTTTCCTTTCATATAACTTTTTTTTTGATACGTCAAATTGATTCCCAACGCTAGCAGCAATTAGTTGCGCCTTGTATGCTTCTAGGATTGCAAGCTCTTCTTTAGTGGGAGTTTTGTTAGTGTTGCTCGTTCCTGTTGAACTACCGTTTGAACTATTATTTTTTTTACCAGAACTATTACTTGACGTTGACGGTTTAGGTTTCCAATCTACTCCACCCATATCAGACTCTGTATTATAATTATGTACAAGAACACCATCCTTAAAATAAGTATGCGTATCATGAACATTCACGTATGTTTGAAAAGAGTACATTTCCTTTTTTATCGATGTGTAAATTATGGGAGAATAGGCTACCTTTCCACGCTCTAATAGCAATACTTCATCCCCATTTCGTAAAAATTGGCTTCGTACCCACCCGCGGTTTTTTGTATAAACCGGAAGAATATTTGCAAGTGTTACTTTCTTTAAATTAAGTAATCGAATGGTAACAGGATATGCATAGTATTCTGTAATAGAATCATACTCTTTTTTTACAATCTCTTTTTCAATAACATTATAACTGTCAATGAGTTTAGTATTTTCTTCGTTAGCTGAAATGCTTTGTGAAAAAATAACACAAAGTACTAAGATAGCATTTATACACATTAATTGCTTCATAAAAACCTCCGTTTATAAGAATTATTGTCTACAATTTTATATAGAATAATACACTCTATATCACAACTAGGTGCTTACTAGCACATTAAAATACAGTAAAAAAAACGATATCCAACAAAGATGTGTTTTTAGATTTTGTTGGAGCCCAACCATTACTTTCTTGAACAAAACTAATACTATTATCCAATGCAGATCCTTGTATATATTGAGAAGGAAATATCGGATCAGGTACTCCTTCATTCTTTAACGAAATAACAAACACAGAAACACTTGCAAAACCGTCACTCTTTTGTAAAAGAGCATTCTCCAACGAGTGCAGCACTTTTGAGCTAGCTGCATATATTGCATTCTGAACTTCATCATCACTTGTAAGTAATGTGGCAGTTTCTCCTATTTTTTTTGCCAAATCTCTTACATCTAAAAACATATCACTCGGGTACGTCGATGCATGATAGGACATAGTCCCTGATAATAATACATTCTTTATTGCCATTTGTTTTTCACTTGTATCTATAGTAGATGCTGTCAAAGTCATTAATTCATCAAAGCTAGTCTTTAGCTCACTCATATATTGCAGAGCTATGATTGAGCTTTCTTTTTGAGTTTGAACAGCGCTAGCAAAATCCTTTGCAGATACCTCGCTTTGCAAAAAATGAGAAAATATATCTTTATAGTTCCAACCAATAGTCGGCATAGCTTTACATGTTCCTGCAAACCAATCAGCATAGTCTTTTATTTCCCACAGTGTTTCCATGGTACTGCCAAATGAACTATCAAAAGCAAGCACATCGAGTACTTTGCCCTGTAGCCCATAGTCCAAGGCTCGACTAAAGTCGTTTAAGTGCATGGTTGTATCTGTATACGTATCTGAAGTTATAGAGCGCCATCCATTACCATGCCCATACATAATTAGAGCATAGTGTTCTGCTGCATAATGCTCATACCCAAATTGTAAGAAGTTTTTTAGAGTGTTAGGGTTTGCCATATCAAGTTCGGTTGCAAAATCACCCGTGAGGGCAAGCCCAGTTGACTCAAGTTCTTTCGAAACGATGATTCCATTTTCGCCTCCTTCATCTTTTGTTATTTCAAACAAGCGGGTGTCCTCCCAGTTTCCATTTGTACCATCATACCCAACGCTTCTATCTAATAAGCATAGCACAGTAACTCCCATCGATTGTAAAGGGAGCGATTCAAGTTCGTTTATATCTCGAATTGCATCCGCTTCTAAATTATTATCTGCAGCCATGTATATCATTACTGTCCATGCACGCTTTGTTTCATTCTTAGAAAGTGCAATTCCTTCATTAATAAAATATTTGCTTAAATCTTGATTACACGAAACAATCCCAATACAAATAACCACTTGCATACATATTTTAATTGTGCGTAATAGTTTTTTCATAGGCTACCTGGCATCCATGAGCCATAGGGGTCACTCCACACAGAGCCGTCGTCATATTCAATTTTCGATATGTAAAAAAAATCGATTATAAAAGGCTCCAACGGAACTTGATGTATATAGGGGTCTAGATTAAATACAATTGCATGCGTTTCCTTAGAGTCAATAACTTGCATATATCGAGCAGAAATTACATTGCTTCCAATAAGCGGGCTGTGTTCACCACTATCATCAAACACAATAAAACTAAAATTAAATGTATGCACTCTTTTTTCACTATTATTATAAAAATTGAAGTGCACACCGGCAAAATCATGTTCATCTTCAATTTTTCCAACCTTACATTCAGGCTCCGAAATCACGTATGGAACGCCATTGGTATGCATACAACCTAGCATACTTACTAACATAATTAAAACGAATAATACTGTTTTTATAGTCATAATTCCTCCTTTTTGGAATTCTTGATAACATTTTTCGACATTCGATAATCTCAGTATAAACATGACAGACTTTATTCATTTTTTACGATTATCTTGCCATCTTTGTTCGTGTAAAAGCTGACTACAGAGCCATCACTTTTTCTTATGTTTCCTATTTTTTCTTCACTTTGGGCAGGCAAAGCCTTTTCTTCTTGCTTATATTCTGTTTGCACGTTTTGACGACTTCTTTCGCTATATAGAGCGCTTTGTTTGTTAAATATAGTATTCAAAAATACAAAATCGCCAATTGTTGCGCCTTCTTTTAATGTTATATTTGCGCTTACAGAGGTAGCTGCTTCTTCACATACAAAAGAGAACTCCGAAAAAGTCTTTGAAGCTTTAGATAAGGATTCATATACGTAAAAGAAAAAATCACTCCATGTATCAACGGGTAAAGAAAAACGATAACTTTGTCTTTCCCAGTTTTCCTCTTGTATATTTCCACCAAAAAGAAGTACAGCATCTCTCACAATACTGTTATCAGACAAAGATTTATTTACTTGCCCAGTAAGACTTTTATTACTATATGTATCTGAAAAAAATAGATGTAATTGTGGAATATTGTTTTTAAACGTAGTGGGGCTTACTTGGATAGAGCTAGCGTATAACGATTTAATTTCTTGCGAAATATCAAAGTCGTTTAAAAGCACCATTTCTGGATGTAACCCCATTAGTGTTACTTCAATATTAGTTTTATCATCATGGTTTTCATAACCATATTGATGCGTCCTATAGGAGAAATGTGTAAGTGTCGCCCCTGATTCCAACCAAGATTCAATGTTTAAGAAAAACAATTTTGAAAAATCGTACACTAATTCTGCCTTTGTTTCTTGAACATCGATAACTTGTACTGTATTATTCCTAGTATTCATGTTACGCATTGCGTATACAACTGAAACAAAAAATACACAAAGGATACATACTGCCATCACCCTTTTTACATTAGTGTTTTCGTGATCAAATATTTTAATTAACCGTTTTTTCTTTTTAGTACTATCAATAATATACAAACCCTTATTCTTTGATTTTGATTGATATGTAGCCATCAGAATTCTATCCATTACGGTTGCAAAAACACAGAGCTTTTTATTTTTTATAACTTTTCTAAAATCAACCTTACAGTGTGTTCCGAAAAATGGATGCACCTTTTCTAGCTCAGAAAAAATATACTGCTCCAACCTCAGCTTTGAAAAAAAGAGTTTGATGTTACTTGTACTAATATCAAACACATACTCATTGTAGTCTTCCATTCTAATAAGTGTTTTGTGCATCATAGTTACCTTTCTCCTTTTCATAGTATAGTAATTCTCCGTGCTTTCGAAGGACATCTTTTGTTTTTTGCATGTAGTGTAGCGTTTGTGTTTGATACGCAATAATTTGAAAGTTTATTTCAAATGCAGCTGTCAACAAGATCATAAAAAGTGTAAGGCAAAGTAGTATTTCTATTAAGCGCATAAAAACCTCCTATTTGCGTACCATCTCATATTCGGATTGAAAATCTTCATACAAACTAAGAGCATGTTCAAATTCTTTACGCGCTCGCATATATTCCTTATGCGCAAGTTCAAGTGCAGTTACTAAAAGCAAAAAAACAAAAAAGAATAAAACAAGCGACCGTAACAAAATTATTTCTCCTTTATTTCCATGAATAAATATTGTCATCAAGAGAGTTGCCATTTTCCAGCCCATCTTCGCCTAGGCTCATAAGTGAAAATGGAAGACCAACCTCATTTTTATCAGAATAAATATATTCCCTACCCCAAGGATCAAATTGGGGCTCTTTACTTATGTATGGACCTTGCCAATTTTCTGGGACAGGATGAAACTGAGGTTTTTTCCAAAGCGCATTTAGTCCTTGTGTTTCTGAAGGAAAAATTCCACAATCTAAATAATAGGTATACAAGGCATTTGAGTACATTGCAACCTCATTAAATGCAGCACTTCTCTTTGCTCTTTCAATATATTTTGAAGCTGATAGGCCAATACCTGCACTCAGTATCAAAATAATTGCAAGCACTATAAGTGTTTCTATAAACGTAAATCCCTTATCTTTATTCATAATGCACCTCCAAAATCTGTGATGTAAGGAACAACAATTCCATTTAATAAAATGATGATATATATGCCTACAATAAAAAGAAGTATTGGCTCTAAGAGTCTAAGACATATTGCCCTCTTATCTTCATGTGTAGCCATTATCTTTTCAGCTATATGCATACATGACATCGTTATATTCCCTGATTTTTCGCCAATTTCTAATAAAACAGCTTCATGGTCATCGACAAGGTGGCACCTCTTAAAGGCCGTTGAAACCAAACATCCTTTGCGTATTTCATTGTAGGCCTGGAAAACACTTGCATTAACAAACGAGCAAGAAGCATTTCCCATAAAAAGTTCCAGCGAAGTACAAAACGGAAATCCAGCTCCTTGCAAAAAGCCTAGCGTATGATATAATTGAAATAGAGTCGGCTCTTTTAGTGCAGATTGAACATAGAGTGCTAATAATAAAAGCAATAAAATGAGCACAGATGCTGCACGAATAACAACACTAACCGCTTCTTTATTTGAAATACTTGTCAAAAATTGGCTTTTCCAATACAAGAGAAACAGAGTGCCAAATAAAGCCATTGTAATTACCAACAACGGATACAAAACTACACTTCGAATATCTTTTCGAATTTGCACTGCCCTTTTGAATTGCAAACATAAAAAAGCAATGCTATCTGTAATACACGCGGACTGTTCTGCAGCTTCAAGCAATCGAATGTTACTCTCAGAAAGTGATACATAAGGACATAAAAAAATTGAGCGCGAAAAGCCATAACCTTTTTTTAGGCTATCCAATATGTGCTCTGCTATTTTTTTACATTTCACAACTTTTTTTGATTCCGAGTGCATATTTGCTAATATAGTCATTGAGTCTGTAAGAGGAATATTATGATGCAGCAATATGTTTAATTGGTACAAAAATCTAAATGTATCAGATACATGTTGCATATTCTTCCTCCTCTTTCATAGTTACTATATTATGTTCGTCCATCCAAAGCCTATATTCGGGTAAGCTTGACTTCTTTAGAATCATATCCAATACATCTGGACAAGGTGGAAGAACTTCAGCAACCGGCAAAAAAAACTGCCTTTGCCCGTCATGTTTTTTTATTAGGCGTTGGCAAATTGCACCAGCAAAAACTGAAGCGAGTAACCAATGTTCAATGCCCATATCAAACAACCGTATAATTGAAGATGGCGCATCAAGGGTATGAAGGCTTGCAAGGACAAGATGCCCTGTTAAAGCAGATCGAACTGCTATCCGAGCAGTTTTTTCATCACGTATTTCACCAATCATAATAACATCAGGGTCATGGCGAAAACTACTTCGTAATATATCTGGGAAATCCATATCAAAAGTTGGATTTACAGGAATTTGAACAACGCCATCAATGCGATACTCTATAGGATCTTCAATAGAAATGATTTTTTTATTCTCAGCACTTAAATACTTAAGCATGGCAGCAAGCGTTGTGCTTTTCCCAGCTCCTGTTGCCCCGCAAACTAGCACTAACGAATTAGTTCTATTGCATGCATCCTCTAAAAACTCAATATGGCATGGAGAAAAACCCAAATTCGAAAATGAATGAATAAAATTTCTTGCATGTAAAATGCGCAATACACAAGAAGAGCCTGTGTACGATGGAAGCACAGAAACACGAACATCTGCATCAATAGTTCCTGATTCAAAATGAAATGACCCATCTTGTGTTCGCCTTTTTTCTGTAATATCAAGGTTTGCTAGAAAAAGAATTCTAAGAATAAGAGATTCGGCTGTATCGCTATCGATAATTGAATAGAGTGATAGTTCACCGAGTATGCGCATACGAATACGACTCCCATTGTTAAAAGGTTCAATATGCACATCACTACCATCTTTATCTATGCACTCTAATAATAAGGAGTTTAATAAATAAATGATTGGAGCATCTTCGATTAGTTCTAATGTACTATCTGATTTTTCATTACTAATACCTTCATTTGTATTTTTCACGTCTTTGTATTCTTGGTTCAATACAAGCTCTCTTGAAGTTTCTCGTATAAAATAATCTTGACTTATGCTTTCATAGGCGATACTCGCCGGTACGGCAACTGTAGCCCCATGACTTTCACTACATTGTCGTACATACTGACTATACCGTAATTCAATTTTACTACGTAAGGCATCATTATCAATGTTTACCATACCGATCGTAATGTTAGTTTCACTTTGGGTAAGAATTATTACGCCATTATGTGCGCAAAAAATAGGTGAAAGATTAAATGTCATTATCAGCCCCCTTGTGTTCACTATGTACATGAGGAACTAAATAGATAATCATCTCTGTTTTTTCTTCATGTGTATTTTTTGATTCAAAAAGCCATCCAACAAGGGGTATGCTTGATAAAAATGGTGTCTTTTCTTCAACAAATGTTGCATCATTTTGCACAAGCCCACTTAACACAATCGGCTCACCGCTTTTACCCCGTACTTCTGTTGTCACTACTTTTTCTGATGTTGGTGGTGGATTCCCATTATCTGAAACATCTGCACCTCTTCTTGATAACGATGCGGTAACTTTTGTAGTAATCATTCCATCCCCAGAGACCCAACCTTCAATACTTAATACTAGTCCGGCAATAATTTCTCTTGTTATACCTGAATACACAGGTTTCCCAGTATCAGGATTTATTGCAGTATCTTGGTATCTAAAAGTATTTGTGTTTTGAAAATGAATAGGGCTACCTGAAATGCCTTGAAGCTGTGTATCAACATACACTTCTGCCTTGCTTTTACTTATAGCACTTTGTAATTCTGCAGCAAAGGTATACCCAAAAATACTAACAATATCTACATTTAAAGCTAAAATAGATCCTATGTGGCCTGAAAGCTTTGTTCTATCGCCCAAAGAAACACTATCGACTGAAAAAGAAGGGTTCCAATTAAAGGAGTCACTTTCCTGTACTTGTAAAACGAGTAAATCATACCGAATAATCGTAGCAGGTTTATCAATTTCTTTTATAGCTTCTGCTAGCTTCTGATAAGCATCATTGCTTCCACTAAAAAATAAACTATAACCTGTTCCCAAATCAACAAACTGACTCGCTGCTATGCCTGATGGTAAATGTAGAAGCAGCTTTTCACTTGTAATATACTGAAGCTCAATAAGGTGCACCTTAGAAGGCGTATCACACATTACAATAAATGCATCAACTTCAGATTCCTCTTTGCTTGAAGTTTTAACTTGCATTGTTGTATCAGAAATTATGAGAAAATCCATATTTTGAAAGCGTTTTTGAAAAAGAGAAGCAAATGTTTCAGTATGCATAAAGCTTAATGTAATAGTTTTCCAAAAGCTATTGGCGTAGATAAGTGTATTTGAAGCATTTTCTAATCCAAACAAAACGTACATTCCGTCATGATATGTAAAACCTGCTTCTGCTTGATAACATAACAGTGAAAGTGTTTCATCAAAATTTTTTCCACTAGAAACTAATCGTGTAATTAATCTGTCACTTCCAACAAGATTGCAAAAAGGAAGATTTGAAAGAGCAAACAACGTTTCTAAACTTTCAAAGAAACTACCGTGCATAATATTAATATCATAGACATTATTAACTAAATCTATAGAAACAGTACCAGAGTTTTTTGAAAAAAGGGATGCACTTGAATTTTGGGAAAAAGCCGTTTTTACTATATGGATGCTATTATCAGCAACATTCACTGCATAATCACTAAAAGATTTCATAACAATAGAAATAGCTTCCTCGAGTTTGATATTTTTTACATGCAGTGATACAAGTATTGAAGGTAGTAATTCATATGATATTGGAATTTGTGCATATTCAGAAATTTTATTGAAGAGCACTGAAGGGCTTATGTCATATGCATTTATTGTGTACGTATCTGATATAGCATGATATGTAATATCTACCTTGGATAGAACAATTATTTCACCTTCTTTTCTTGCATATAAACGATTCGCGCGTAAAAAACTTTCGCCTGCCGTTTTAAAATCTGTGCCAGAAAATCGAAAACTTGTCTTTCCTGAAACGGTATCATCACACACAATTGAAACACCTTGAGCAATAGAAACCGCATACACAATATCCTGTATATCTTG
The DNA here is from genome assembly GCA_964371925.1 of uncultured Treponemataceae bacterium. Taxonomy (GTDB): domain Bacteria; phylum Spirochaetota; class Spirochaetia; order Treponematales; family Treponemataceae; genus CAYJFX01. The sequence goes on from CAYJOZ010000005.1 coordinate 16,209, forward strand.
CATAACAAAATCAAAGCTTAAATTCGATTCTTCGCCATAAGAATAAATAGCAACTAGCATTACAAAAATGATGCTTATTCCTTTTTTCATATCTAACTCCTATACAGCTTCCAATTTGAATGTACCTTATATATATTTCTTTGTTTTTTTTTAACAAAATGAAACTAAAAATCAGCTTTTTTTTCAAAAAAAAACATTTCTCCCCCACACTTGATTTTTTTCCCTATGAGGTATAAAATAAAGTATATAAGCGATGACAACCTTGAAGTGCCGAACGGCAAGGAGGATAAGCCGATGATAACATACTGGGAAGAAAACAACGGAAAGCTTGTCCAATTTGATGAATCAGAAACATCAAGAAAAAAAAATCAGTGGATTGACGTGCGCTCAATCACACGCGAAGATATTCGCATACTCGAAAAAACATATAATATTGAACAAGAACATATCCTCGATATATTAGACCAAGACGAACTTTCTCGTATTGAACAAGCCGACAGCTATACATTAATTATTATGCGCTTACCCCTTTTTGCACCAGACCACGATATAAGCTATATTACCGTTCCCCTAGGAATAATTTTATTAAAAAATACGATAATAACAATTTGCTGGACAGACTGTGAAGTGCTGCATGACTTAGCAGCCAATAGAATTAGAGATTTAACTTTAAATGACTTTCCAGCCTTTGTAATACGAATATTAAGTCGAAGCGATTCAACATTTTTACGCTACTTAAAAGAAATAAATAGAAGATCAGTTGCTATACAAAGTACCTTAGAGCGCTCTGTTAAAAATAACGAACTTATGCTATTACTAAACTTAGGTAAATCGCTCGAGTTTTTTACAACTTCATTAACAGGGAATCAAATGCTTTTAGAAAAGCTTACAAAAACACATATTATTAGTTTAGATAAAGAAGATAAAGATTGGCTTGAAGATGTGGCTATTGATAATAGGCAAGCACTAGAAATGGCAAATACGTACAGCAATATTTTAACAAGCATGATGGATACCTTTGCATCTGTTATATCGAATAATTTGAATATTGTAATGAAACGCTTAACCGTTATTTCACTTGTAATGATGGTTCCAACGTTTATTGTAAGTTTTTTTGGCATGAATGTTCCCCTGCCCTTTTCGAGTTCAGGGTGGTCTGGAATTATAATTATCAGTGCAATATGCCTCTTTGCAGGTCTTTTAGCACTTGCAGTACTTTCTGATTGGAAAACAAAAACACCAATAAAAAAGTCAAAAAAAGAAAAACGAAAACTAAAAATAACGAGGAATGTATGAAAAAGCATATAGCCATACTGTGCATCGCATTAAACATTTTTCCACTTATAGCACAAGATGTAGAATTTAATTTAGACTTAGATTTTTTACTTAGTACAGCAGTAAACACTAATGAGCATATTGAAATGATATCACTCGCACTAGGTGGAGACATTTATACAATTGGTGAAGGGGTCTATTCAGATAGCGCAATTAGAACAGTAGATCACTTTTATATGAATGCCTTTGAAACAAGTTATGAGTTATGGTATCATGTACGAGAAATTGCAGAAGGTACTTTGGGATACACTTTTCAAAACCCTGGGCAAGAAGGCTCGTCTGGGCGAAGAGGAGAAGACCCTACGGTAAGCGGACGCTTTCAACCTGCAACAACAATAAGTTGGCGAGATGCTGTTATTTGGTGCAATGCTTTTTCTGAAATACAAGGCAGAACACCTGCATATACGTACGAAGGAGAAGTTGTTCGAGATGCAACCGATGCAGCACGAGTAGATTTAATTGAATGCAACTTTGATACAAATGGATATAGGCTGCCAACAGAGGCAGAGTGGGAATATGCAGCAAGAAAAATAAAAGGCTCATCTGGCATACATAGCTTTATTAGCGGAGCAAGCATACCTGGAGCAGCATGGGACTTTATATCAATTACACAAGCACACGAGCAAAGTGTACGCGATTCCCTTGCAAATAATACCCCTGTTTTTCGAATTGGAAGTGCAAACATAGGTACCGCAAATAGTCTACTAGGCCCAATGAGCGAGCCTAAAAGTGGTGAAACAAATTCATCTGGCTTATACGATATGAGTGGAAATATTTTAGAGTTTTGCTGGGATTGGTTTTCATCGTATAATCCTATTCAAGAAGCACCCATTGTAGGAACAGAGCGAGTATTAAGAGGTGGTAGTTGGAGCGAATATGCTTCTTTTGGATATAGTGCAGACCGTTATGCCTATAACCCAGGTGAAGCATATAATTATATAGGATTTCGCTTTGTAACAAGTGAACTATAATGATTTAAGCTCAGTATTACGAATAACCCAAGAATCATTTTCTTTAATAGCATCGACAACAGCATAGCGTCCTTCTGCCAATGAGCCAGGATTAACGAGTGTTGTTTTTCCTATTGTGTCAATTGCAAACGACTCATGAATATGCCCACTCACAACCAAAAGGGGCTGAATCTCTTCAATAAAATCTTTTACAAGCTTTGAGCCCACGTGTGCACCTGCCGTAATTACATCAAGCTTTGTATCAAGTGGCGGTTGATGTATAAGTAAAATAAGATTACTGGTATCTTCCAAATCGCCAACCAGTTTTATATCATTTATCAGTTCTTCGTCATCTCGCTCAAATGGTGTACTACCCGTAAACTTTAATGCACCTCCACTACCTGCAAAAACAAGACCCTGCGAAAAAACAACCGAGCCTTGCACACATACATCGTGCGAATCAAGCATTTCCACAAAAGAAGGCTCATCACAATTTCCGGCGATGCAAAAAAAGTGCTCGTGTTTACGTAAAAGGTGTTTTAAAGTTGGCTCTGCAGTAGAAACAACGTCAAACTCTGCAAAGTCGCCTGCAACAAGAACAGCATCTACTACAGAAAACTCTTTATCGAGTTTATCTATCATATCAGTTGCTCCATGAATATCAGATAATACTAAAAATTTCATACAATTCCCCTATAAACTACACATAATTTTTGCTAGCTGTATCATATCGTCAGTTTTTCCGATGGTGATTCGAACCCAGTCAGCTGTTTTTGGATTATCAAAGTATCGAACTAAAAAAGAGTGCTGTTTTAATTCCTCGTATATAGCCAAACCACTTTTTCCAGCTACATTTCGTGCCATCACAAAGTTTGTTTTTGAAGGAATTACTTCCCATCCGTTTTCGATTAACGTTTTTGCAAAAACATCCCTATCATGTGCAATTGTTTTTGCCGTATGTGCATACTCTTTCCAATGTTCACATACAAGGCTGCCAAATCTTTGTGCAAATGCATCTACGGGAAAATGGTTAAAGCTATTTTTTACTTTCATAACGGCTTCTATAAGTTCGGGGTGTGCAATACAAAAACCCAATCGCATGCCTGCAAACGAAAAAGACTTTGAAAAGGTACGAATAATAACAAGGTTCTTATATTTTTGTAAAAGTGGTAGCGCTGTTTCATCTGAAAAATCGACATAGGCTTCATCTACTACTAATACTCTGTCTTTTGGCATATTTTTGAGCATTTTTTCTATGTCCGATGTTGAAAGAGCAATGCCAGTAGGAGCATTTGGGTTTGCAAAAATTATACCCCCTGAATGTTCTTGGCAAAGCATAGAATTAGTATCCAATGTCCAATCAGGTTGTAATGGAACTTTTTTAAGCGGTATAGAATAATAATCAGCATACACTGGATAAAAGCTATAGGTAAGCTCAGGTAAAACAAGCGACTTGTCCGAATCGAAAAAAGTGTAAAATATAAATGATAGCACTTCATCGGAGCCATTTCCGCAAAAAATCATATCTTCCGTAATACTAAAGTCAAGATTTGATTTTGATGCTAAAAACCCTCCAGATTCATTAAGCATAGCTGCAATAGACTTTCGAAGCTCTACAGATTCTGGGTCAGGATATAATGCAAAATCCATTCCACTTTTTAATACATAATCTGATAGTTTTTTTAAAATATCGTTAGATGGTGCATAGGGATTTTCATTTGCATTAATCTTAATAAAATTGCCTTCAGGTTGTTCGCCTGGTACATATGGGTTTAAAGTCTTTAATCGATTTGAATACATGTCTTTATTTTACGAAATGAATTAAAAACGGTCAAGCACCTTGAAACAATAAGTTACAAATACTAAAAAAATACTGTCAATTTTCCTAAAACTAATTGTGAAAAATTTATTTATTTGCTATAATAAGGTAATGAGTGGAAAGAAAAATCTATTAACAATACTGGTATTATTTGCCCAAAAACAAAATAGTCCTCACGTACACTTTGCAGAGTTTTGCGATTACATGCGACGATATGCTCAACACAACATCGACACACAACCGGAACTGGTTTCTTATACCACAAACCCTGAATCGGCTATGTATGATGAAATTGAAGCTTTGCAAAAAAAAGGATCTATAATTGTTACTAACCCTGAAAGTGATAAAAAAGGGATTATCGTAATACCATATTATGTAGAGCGTTATGCATCAAGATATAGAGAAATAACTAATAACCCAACTATTCCATTCCCAAATGTAAATGATCTTCCAAAGCAAGCTCCATTAGAAATGATTGAACAACATCAAGCATCGGTATTCATTCTCGATCTTTTTGAAAAAGAAGAAGGTAGTGAAAAACAACATCCTGCAGCTACTATTGATCATGAACAAAAACGCTTATATGGTCTTACATTTTCAAACAATATACCAACAATAATTCTGCCTTCTACTATTTTAATTTCACAAGTATTTGATATAGCACTTGCAAAGGTACGTCAAATGCTTAGAAAGGAAGAATTTCACGACTACTTCTTAAAACGACTACGCTTGTCAAATTCAGGAAAAGAATTGTCGGTATAAACATTTTTTACCCTATTTATTCAAAAGCCTACCGAAGCGCTTGAGTCAATAAAAAATTCGAGCGATGCTTTTTACTTTTGGAGTCAATTAGGATTCTTTATTCGACAAGACTATGAAAAGGTTACTGATTACACTTCAGAACATATTACTATTTTACAAAGTGTTGCAATAACTGATATTTGTATTGGCTACTACAAAAACAAAGCTCAACAAACGTTTCAGCGTACCACTGCACTAAGAAATTTAGAACAAGCGCTTAATGCAGCACCCCATTATTTTAACAGAAAGTCCATTGAACTTTTTACAGACACTCGGGGCGTGCCATTATTAGGACAATATACTGCTGAAGATTTAACCGAATATTTGAATACTGTAACAACACAAATATCAGATGGGGACTTACCTGAAGTATTAACATTTAAAATTCATACTGGTGAAAGATACTATATTAATAAAACAAAGGTTATCCCTTTAATTATTCGCCTATGCAATGACGCAAGAGAATATATAAAAGAAACGCTAACAAAGCGTTGGTTCGATTTATATAAACGATTTGATAGTACTCCAGCAATGACTGACCAAAAGGCATTTGAAGCATGTTTAGAAGGCGAAGTAAAAACTTCTTCACCTGTATTACATGCACTTTTACAAGCAAATTTTTTATCGCTTGTACACTATGATGCACAAAACAATAAAGAAAAAATGCATCTTTTTTCAAATGGAAAGCTGCTTCCCTACAGTGAACTTCTTATGCTTTCACGTCGAGAAATTTCGACTGACGCAAAAATACTCTTGCCGGTTTGGTATACCATACCAATTATTTCGTGGATTTGCAAAATGCTTTTTCGCCCACCAAAGAAGAGAAAATCAGGTGGATCTATTGAAGCTGTACCTACTGCACAGCTTCAGTTAAAAAATGCTGATGAGCCGAATAACTTTAGCAATTCGACAAAAAATCAACGGCGCAAAGAATTTCATGATGCAGCACTAGATGCAGAGAACAAATTGGTGCCTGTCGGTTCTACCTTAGACAGAGAAATGGATTCATATATTCGCCAATGGAATAG
>CAYJOZ010000005.1:22151-24579 GCA_964371925.1 uncultured Treponemataceae bacterium
AGGCTATTAGACAAAAAGCTTAGCAACAATCTCACAGAAGATGTAAACTCGTTATTACGAGATTATATGAGAAAAACAATTAGGCAAATAAAATCAAGCACATTCACACTTGAACGAATGAAGAACCTAGCAGACAATGTTATGCAAAATCCAGCGTTGCAAAAAATTACCGATAAAGAACAGCTTAGAATGTATATACTTCTCTATATTGTAAAGCTTACTAAAACTTTATAAGTACGTGCTATTTTAGAGCATATCTAACACAAAAAAAAAATAAAAAATCCTCCTTTTTAGTTCCATTTTGTTAAAAACGATACAATAATATATATGTACGTACAAAATTAATTTGGAGGCAAACAATGAATTCACTAAACACAATTATTGTTGAAGGAAATGTAGTTCAAGAACCGGTAATGAGAACAACAACAAAAGGTACAAAAATTTGTATTTTTTCGTTAATGACTGTGCGTTCCTACAAAAAAGATGATTCATACGAAAGAGAAGTTTCTTTTTTTGAAGTGGAAACGTGGGCTAAATTAGCCGAGCTTAGCATCAAAAATGTTTCTAAGGGACGTGGCGTACGTGTGGTTGGAAGGTTAAAACAAAATCGATGGGAAAGTGACGATGGGAAAAAACATGCTAAAATAGGTATTGTTGCAGAACATGTTGAGTTTAAACCTATGTTTTTACAAAAGGAAGGTGAAAAAGAAAATACAAAAGCAAAGGTTAGTGAAAGTGCACTAATTAGTGCAGAGGAGGCATTGGTATTCTAATTAAAAGAATAAGTCTGTTACTTATTCTTTTAATTGACGAGTTTTGAATGTACATCTTTTTAATGCAATAATGTACATTCAAAACATCGCATAACTATTTATCTTCGTAGTTTATCTGCGTTGTAAAAGCCGTCTTTCCAGTTAAATCGAGAAGCGCCTGGAACAACTTCTCCCTTATGTAGTGCTCGCATTATTTGTTTAAAGTCTGAGCGAACCACCTGTGTTTTTGACATATCAATTAAAAAATGTGTAAAACCTAGTGTGCGCAAGCTGTTCACTTTATCTATGAGAGAAAAAGGTGTCTCGGGCATTACATATGAACCATCTGGAGTAGAAAGCGCTCTAAAAGACATACCTTCTTTATCGTTAAACCAGTGAAAATCATATTTTTCAGGAAGGCGAAAACGCATTCTAAAAAGTGCAGGATATGAAAAAATATTTATCATAGCACGCTGTCTTTGATCTTTTGTTAAGGTTGCTTCAAGATTACTTTGCGAAGTTTCATGGCTCATAACAAAGGCGTCAATATTTTGATTTTCAAGCCATGATACAGCCCATCTATTAAAGGTGTAGAGATACGGACCTGCAACCATTGAAACCTTTTTACTTTTTAGCATAGTAATATGTGCAGGGTTGTTTACAATAAACTGTGTAAACTTCATAGCTATTAATTCTTCAAGGTCTTCTTGCAACTGAGCTTCTTTTTCTTGTGGGCAAAATGGATCAAGCGAAATAAACACTTCTTTTTTTGAAAAAGGTAATACTTGTTTTTTTTGTAATAAGGAGCGTCTTGAATCCGTATTTAACTCTAAAATTATCCTTGTTGGACGTTCTGCAAGAACTGCATGCATATCATTAACCGTACTTACTTGCACATACAAGCCTTCAGGGAAGTGAGAAAGATTTACTTTCTTAATTGGAGTTAAGTCCAAAATTGGAAGCCTATCGCCTCCTGGTTGTTTCCTAAAAACAGAAATATCTACCGGAAGCACACGTTTATAACGCTTAGACATCGATTTTGTTTGAATAAGATACACACTATCGCCTGGGCCAAAACCTTTGGGAATATCTATCCATTGTTCATTTCCGGTTTTTGCAAAGGTACGAATCATTTTTACTTTATGACTTACGCGTCCAGAGTCGTCTTTTTTATGAAGACGAATAGAATCCCCTATTTCTGGCTCATAGGTACCGCCATGTAAGAGAGCAAAGTTGTGTCGTTCGACAAATCCTTTTGGCTCTTCTTTTTTTGCTGTTTTCCCTTTCGTAGATTCATCTTCAGAACCTTCAAGTACTACATAGTCATCTTCAAGGGGCACATTTTCTTCTATAGCTTCATTTCTAACTTTTGAGATTTTTCCAAGAGCGATACCTGTACCGCCTGCTTGTCCTGGGTTTAATACATGATCGGCATCTTCGCCTTGATACCAAAACAGTGTTTTAGTTCGTGCAAAGTCGCCCGATAATAGGCGCTTACCTGTTGCAATTGCACCTTTTTTATCACTTTCCCAATTATCAAGCACATAACGATAAGCAGCTGTTACGCTACCAACATACTCTGCACTTTTCATTCTGCCTTCAATTTTAAAGGAGTCAACACCGGCTGTAACCAGCTCTGGAATTTTTTCTATTAGTTGTAGATCGTGTGGAGAAAA
>CAYJOZ010000005.1:24589-25189 GCA_964371925.1 uncultured Treponemataceae bacterium
CGATAATTTCTGCATTATAGTAACGTCTACAGGCTTGCGCACACATACCTCTGTTAGCGCTTTTCCCGCCAAGGTAGCTTGAAAACAGGCAAAGTCCTGATTCACTTACACAAAGAGCGCCATGCACAAACACCTCAAGTTCAACATTTGTTTTAGAACGAATGTCTTGTATTTCCTGTAATCCCAGTTCTCGTGCTAAAACAATGCGTTTTAAGCCCTCTTTTCCCATAAGATTACAAGCTGAACTTGATGCAATATTCATTTGAGTTGAGGCATGCATTCGTAAATTAGGAAAAAATTCTTGCACCATACGTACGGTGCCTAAGTCTTGAACAATAATACCATCAGGCCCTATTTCATTGAGATATTTTAAAAATCTATACAAGCGTTCTGTTTCTTTTTCTTCACATACAGTATTTACGGTAACAAATATTTTTTTATTTCGTCTATGAAGTGATTGTACTGCTGCTTCAAATTGATTCCATGCAAAGTTTGATGCTCTAAGTCTTGCGTTAAAGCTTTTTAAACCCATGTAAACCGCATCTGCACCTTCGCCAATTGCAGCTTCTAATGTTTCTATGTTGCCCGCAGGGGCTAATA